>CAZTHD010000018.1:9139-11728 GCA_964613315.1 uncultured Oscillospiraceae bacterium
ACCCTTCTTGAGAAGGTCAAGGAAAGACATCCTGATAAGGATGCGTTCTTCTTCGACAGCTTCGATAAGATCGCTGATTTCGTCAAAAACAACGCTTCAGACGGTGATATGATCATAACCATGGGCGCTGGAGATATATATAAAGTCGGAGAAATGATACTGGAGAATAAGTGATGAAAAGAACGGAAAGAGCCTGTATCATAACTCAGGTGTTGACCGAACATCCCAATAAAGATTTTTCCCTTGGCTATTTCGCAGAAAAATTCGGATGCGCCAAATCCAGTATCTCCGAAGATCTCAAACTCGTAAGGACTGCGATGGACACCGCAGGACTCGGGTACGTGGAGACGACTTCAGGAAGCAAGGGCGGAGTCAGATTCGTTCCGTATATCACAAAGGAAGAATCCCTTGCAGGCCTTGAGAAAATAAAAGCCGTACTGGAGGATCCTTCGAGGAACGTGGGCGGAGGATATATCTATACCACCGATATACTTTTCGATCCCGAGATGTGCCAGGTATGCGCCATGCAGTTTGCAAAGCATTTCGCAGCATCAGAAGCGGATATAGTGGTGACCATAGAGACAAGAGGCATAGGAGTAGCCATGATGACTGCAAGGCTCCTCAACATACCCTTAGTAGTCATCAGAAGAGAGGCAAGGGTCTCTGAAGGTTCTACCATCTCCATAAACTACTATTCCGGAAGCTCCGACAGGGTCCAGAAGATGAGCCTTGCAAAAAGAGCCATAAAACCCGGCTCCAAAGCGATAATTATTGATGACTTTATGCGCAAGGGTGGTACACTAAAGGGTATAGAGGACATGCTCAGCGAATTCGACACGAAAGCGGTCGGTTTCGGGGCAGTGATAGTCACCCAGGGCGTCAAGGACAAGAAGATAGGAAACTTCTTCCCGATCATAATACTGACCGATACTGAAGATGGCTACAGGGTCGCCATAAACCCTGATATCATATAACAGTCGAAAGGAAGCAATAAGAAAATGGGAGCGTATTATTCTGAATTCAAGATCTTCGCAGGAAATGGAAACCCGGAACTTGCAAAAGAGATATGTGAATGTCTCGGAGTTCCTCTTGGTGAAGCCGACGTCAAAAAATTCTCTGACGGAGAGATCGCGGTAAACATCCACGAATCTGTAAGAGGCAAGGACTGCTACATAGTCCAGAGCACCTGCGACCCGGTAAACGACAACCTCATGGAGCTGTGCATCATGATCGACGCCATGAAGAGAGCCAGCGCCGGAAGGATCAATGCCGTCATACCCTATTACGGATATGCAAGGCAGGACAGGACGGCAAAGCCGAGAGATCCTATCACGGCAAAGCTGGTGGCTGAGATACTGCAGGCTGCAGGAGCTGAGAGGGTCATCACTATGGATCTTCATGCAGCACAGATCCAGGGCTTCTTCGATATCCCGGTCGATCACCTTCAGGGCAATCCTCTCATGGTCAAATATTATCAGGACGAGCTTAAAGACAAGGATCTCGACCTTGTGGTCGTATCTCCCGATCACGGCAGCGTCGGAAGAGCAAGAAATCTCGCTGAGCCCCTTGGATGCCCCATCGCGATCATCGATAAGCGCCGTCCAAGACCCAACGTGTCTGAGATCATGAACATCATAGGAGATATAGAGGGCAAGGACTGCATACTGGTAGACGACCTTGTAGATACTGCTGGCACCATCTGCAATGCAGCTAACGCCATCAAAGAAAGAGGGGCAAAGAGCGTAAGAGCCATAGCGACTCACGCCGTCCTCTCAGGACCTGCCATCGAAAGGATAGAGGCAGCTGCCATCGACGAGATGGTATTCCTCAATACCATCACCCTTCATGAAGACAAGATGCTTCCGAAATTCAAGACTTTGTCTGTTGCGAATCTCTTCGCTCAGGCTATATACAGAGTATACAACAATCAACCTTTGTCAGACCTTTTCAAGTAAAGATGTAAAGCGCAGCGCCTTGTTTTAAGGCGCTGCTTTTAGAAAATGAAAATAATATGCGGGCTGGGCAATCCAGGTAAACAGTACGAAACTACACATCACAACATGGGCTTTCTTGCGATAGATGAGATCGCAGGAAGGCTTGGCGTGTCTGTAAATAAGCTCAAATTCAAGGCCCTTCTCGGCGAAACGATGCTCTTCGGTGAGAAGCTGCTTTTAGTAAAGCCCCAGACCTTCATGAACAACTCGGGAGAATCTTTAAGAGAAGTGATGAACTTCTATAAAGCGGAGCCTGAGGACCTTTTTGTTATCTACGACGATATAGATCTTCACACGGGAGATATACGGGTCAGGAAATCCGGAAGCTCAGGAAGCCACAACGGCATGAAGTCCGTCATATATCAGCTCCAGTACGACGATTTCCCAAGGTGCAGGATAGGCATAGGCGACAGGGGAAACGTACCCCTCATAAGCCACGTTCTATCGCAAATAAGCGATGAAGAGGCGCCCCTCATAGAAGCCGCTGTAAAAAAGGCTTCAGATGCGGCTTTGATCTGGGTCCAGTACGGTATCAAAGCGGCAATGGATTTTGCCAACGTGAGCGAGGAGACTAAAAAGAAGAATGACAAGAAAA
>CAZTHD010000019.1:0-9580 GCA_964613315.1 uncultured Oscillospiraceae bacterium
GGCAGGCACCGATATTATGGCCTCTTCGACCTCGCAGCCGAGGAAGTTTTCGGCATCCTCCTTTAAAGAGCGCAGCACAAGGCTTGAAAGCTCCTCTGCCTTGAACTTCTGAGTCCCTAAATTGAACTCCTTGTTCGTACCCATGCTTCTTTTGAAGACGCTGGCAGATCTTAATGGGTGAAGGTAAGCGTATTCCTTTGCCGTCTTTCCCACAAGAACAGTTCCGTTTTCATCTATGCTGACAACGGAAGGAGTGAGGTATTCTCCGAGCCTGTTAGGTATCATCACCACCTCGCCGTCCTTAAAGACTGCCGCAAGGCTGTTAGTTGTTCCCAAATCTATTCCTATTATCATTTATCCAATCCCTTTGTTATGAGGTAATTCTTAAGTATTATGAAATCCGTTTCGTCAGGCCACATCCTTGAGAACTTTTCGCACATTTCAAGGGCCGTCTTGAACTTTCCCTCCATTATGGCTATCTCTACTTCGAATATATCCGCATCCTTGCAGGAGGGGTACTTGCAGTTTTCGCAAAGAGGAAGGGTCCTGGCCTTCTCAAGGATGAATTTAGCCTCCTCCATCCGGCCCGTAAGCGCAAGGTTCCTTGCTTTCTTAGTCTCGTAAAGAGCCCTGAATCTGTTGTTCGGAAGCTCTTCTTTTTCAAGCTCCGTAAGGGCTGTTGAAGCGTCTATCTTCGCCTTATCGACCATGCCTGCCTTGAACTGGGTGAAGGCGTAGTTGCCGTATACAGCAGAGAGGTCCCAGTGATTTTTGAGAGCGTCCTGTATCTTTCTGTGATTGATCTTAAGCTCTTGTTTGAAATTCTTGTCGGTCGAACCGAAGATGATCTCGAGCATATCGTGATCATCCGGATCCATTACAGGCCACTTGTCCGTATACCAGAGCTTTGCTTTGAGCTTTTCGCCCTTCATGACGAGCCTTAAGATATCTTTTCCTGCCCAGTCCTTTATCTGGTTCCTGTTGGCCTTCCAGTTCCTCATGACATTTTCAGCTTCTGCCCATAGGCCGAACTGTAGGCATATCTCATGCATATCTGCGTTAGCTTTGGCATAGCCGTATTTGTCAAGTGCTGTCCTTATGGCTTCAAGAGCTTCCTGGGGCTTTCTCATCCTCCTGTAGATCTTGGCAAGATGGACGTAATACCTCGACTGGTCTTTTTCCTTATCCTTTACGATATCTATTACCTTGAGCGCCTGCTCCAAAGCCTCATCAAGCTTTCCTAAAGCAAGGTATACCGTAGACAATCTGAAATATCCATCGAGGACGTCAGGTTCCATCTCCTGCTCTTTAAGGAAGTGCTCCCTTGCTCCTTCATAATCATCTAAATAGTAGCAGCACATACCTGCATAGAAATGATTATCGGGAGTATCCTCAGCAGCAAGGAGCTTTTCATAATATGCAAGGGACTCGGCAGCCTTGTGGTCGAGATCCGCATAATAGATCTCAGCTATCTGCCTCTCAACGTCCATATTGTTCCTTTTCAGCTTTTCCAGCCCTTTGTAGATCTCGAGGGACTCCTCGAGCTTTCCCTCTTTCTTTAAGAGCCAGGCTTTGTAATCGAGGGTCTCGGGATCTTCAGGTTCAAACTTGAGGCCCTTTTCCAGCCAGTCGAGTATCTCCTGCCTTGCGACCCTGTTTTCCTTATCTGCTATCGAGGCGGTAAGGGAAGCTATCCTGTAGTATATATCCTTCTCAAAGCCCACGTATTCGCCCTTTTCGATCTTATCAGCCACGGCAAGGTACTTGGAAAGGGCTTCTTTTTCATCTCCTCCCTCCTGTTCGAAGAGGAGAGCTTCGCAGCCTTCAAGGGAGGCAACGTCTTTTACCCCGTTCTCGTGGAGGAAGTCTACAAGTTCGTGAGCATCCTGATACACGCCGTTCCTTATGAAGATACGAAGCTTGTAGATATATGCCGACAGATCGCCTCCGTCGCAGCTTATGGCCCTGTTTATGGCGTCGAGAGCGTCTCTGTCCCTGTGGAGCTCAAAATTGCAAATGGCGGAAAAGATGAAGCCGTGGGAACTGCCCGGATCGTTGCTTACGAGCTTCTTTGCGTACTCCAATGCTTTCTCGTAGTCTTTCTTTCGCATATAGATCTGGGCGATCTCAGTAAGAGTCTCTCCGTCTTTGGGGTTGAATTCTTCAGCTTCCCTGTATGCCTCAAGGGCTTCGCTCTCTCTTCCCAGATCGAAAAGGCAGGCAGCCCTTCTTGCCATCATCTCCTGGAGCCTTGATATGCGCCTGTTTGTCTCCGCAGATCCGTCCGGTTTCAGATCCTTAAGATATGCAACCAATCTTTCAAGGCAGGGAAGAGCTTCCTGAGTCTTTCCGTTGGAAAGATATACCTGGCTCATGAGATTGTTGTAATCGAAAACGTCGTGGGCGTTTTCATCGACTCTCTCGGAAAGCTTAAGGCTGTCCTCTGCCCTGTCGTTTTGCAGGTAGCACCAGGTAAGGTCAAGTATGAGCTTGTTGTCGTCCGGTCTTTCCTCAAGCTCCTTTTCATATTTGACTATGAGGGATTCGTTCCACTCTTTTCTGAGCTCCGCAAGCTCATAGAGCTGCTTTCTGTCTCCTCCCACGTCGCTCATCTGCTCGTGGATGATCTTTATTGCATCCTCGAATCTTTCCTGCTTTGCAAGGCTGTAGGAAAGGAGCCTCTTTGCGTGGGGCTTGTCGTCTTCCTTTTCCAATGCTTTGCGGCAATACTCTTCGCAAAGGACCCATTCCTCTTTGCCGTAATACTCCTCAGCGATCTCCATGAGGAGATATCCGTTATCCAGGTATGCGTCGCTTATCTTCTTCAGCTCGTCGAAAAGGGAAACGTTTTCAGTATTCATCCTATAGCGGAGCCTGAGAGATTCTCCGTAAGGGTGCTTTTCGGAAAGTCTGTCCATCTCTTCGAATACTGCGCCCATCTCAGCCCAGGGCGTGCGGCAGGCTTTGTTGAAAAGCTTTATGTATTCATCTGCGTCGAGGCCTTTTTTACCCGGATAAAAAAGTTCGTAGGGTACTCTTTCGGTGAGTTTGACCCCGTTTATGATGATGTAGTCTACGAAATCTCTCGGATAGCTCTCATAAAGCTCGTCTATCCTGTCCATAAAGGAAAATTCGGAATCGAGATATATCCACACCTTCTGAGGTACGTAGTAATATGACATGAAGTATTCGAGCATCGCCTTTTCGCAGTCAGCCCTGCTGTCAAGAGCTACGCAAACGTCTGAAGACAGGAGCCTTTCCCATTCGGAAAGATCGCATCTTCTGCTGAGGTCTTCATAAATATCATTAAGCTCTTTCTTCCAAAGGCCCAGAGGGCTGTTGTCCTCTTCTATAGGAGCCGCATCCCGGTCGGCAAGCTTTATGGCTTCTTCGTAGCTTTCGCGAAGTGCCATGAACTCTTCAGGTTTGTCTTCGGGGTTTATGCCTTTTAATTTTTCCCTGTACGCAGCGGTTATGGCCGCCTTATCCTTTGTCTCTTCGATCCCAAGTACTCTCCAGTCCATTTTTCTTCCTCTTTATATATTTCTATATTTATCTCATAAATTTGCTCCGACAGGCAGGGCCATATCGGAGCAAATATGACATATTTGATTATACAACAATCGAGGGCTTTTTGTCACCTAACTTAGAGCAGATGCACGTTTTCTTTTTTGAATACCAGGTGGCACTCATCGCCTACATCATATATCTTCTTGTTCTTTGGGTTGTATTCCTGGAGCTTTACGAGATGGTCGTCTACCATGACGTGATAGTTCTGATAGGAACCCATGAAGCATGAGAGCACTACCTTGCACTTTATGCCGCCTTCGTCTGCAAGAGTCGCAGCTTCGGGACGAAGAACTATGGTCTTTCCGGGCTCTCCTAAGTATTCGCCGGGGAGGAAGTTGGCCTCGCCGATAAAGTCTGCAACGAATTCGTTCTTAGGATGGTAGTAGATCTCCTGGGGAGTACCCATCTGCTCCACCTGGCCGTTGCTCATGACTATGATGTTGTCTGAAAGAGCCATGGCCTCGGACTGGTCGTGGGTGACGTAGACTGCCGTGATACCCACCTCCTGCTGTATCCTTCTGATCTCGGTACGCATAGTGACCCTCAATTTTGCGTCCAGATTTGAAAGGGGCTCGTCAAAGAGGAGCACCGAGGGCTCTATGACAAGGGCTCTTGCAAGGGCTACCCTTTGCTGCTGTCCGCCTGAGAGCTGGTTGGTCATACGGCCTTCCATGCCTTCGAGCTCAACGAGCTTAAGTATCTTAGTGACCCTTTCCTTTATCTCGTCTTTCGGGACTTTTCTGAGCTTTAGTCCGTAGGCTACGTTGTCGAATACGTTGTAGTGGGGAAGAAGAGCATAGGACTGGAATACCATGGCCGTATCTCTTTTATCGGGAGTCAGGGCGTTTATGGCCTCGTCTCCTAAGTAGATCTCTCCTTCATCGGGGGATTCGAATCCCGCTATCATACGAAGGGTCGTGGTCTTGCCGCAGCCGGAAGGCCCCAGAAGGGTAACGAAGCTGCCCGGTTCTATGACAAGGTCCGTATCCTTTACCGCATAGAAGTCCTTGCCTGTCTTAGGATCCTGATAGATCTTTGAAATATGTTCAAGACGTACGCCTTTTTTCTCTTTTGCCATTTTATTTGTCCTCCTTTATCTTTTTGCTGGTCCCGAGCCTTGCGGTGATGAAGTTCATCAGAAGGACCGAGCCGAAGGTTATGATTATGAGCAGGGTCGCGAAGGCGCAGGCTATACCGTAGGAACCTTTCTCCGCGAATTCGTTTATTTGTACCGTGATGAGCAGGAATTTGGGCGTCACCAGGAGTATGACTGCCGATATTGCGGTTATGCTCCTGACAAAGGACGTGACGAAGCCCGAGAGGAAAGAATCCTTTATGAGAGGCAGGGTCACCGTCGTGAACACCTTGAAACTGTTTGCACCCATATCGTAGGCAGATTCTTCGATGGATTTATCTATCTGCCTTAGGGCTGAAATACCCGATCTCGTACCTGTAGGAAGGGACCTTACTATAAAGACAATTACCAGAATGGTACCTGTTCCGTAAAGGCCCTGAAGGAAACCTGTATGGAATATGCCTCCTGCATATCCCCTTATGTATCCTACGCCCAGTACCGTTCCCGGTACTGCCATGGCGAGCATGGATACAAGCTCTATAAAGCCTTTGCCTCTGAACTTTCTCTTGACCACCAGGTAAGAGATTATCATGGATAAAAGCGCCGTGATGGGAGCCGAGATAAGGGACAGGACGAAGGAGTCTTTGAAGGCCTTGAAGCCTCTGTACCTTGTGAATATGAGCTTGAACCACTTGCCTGTCAGCGGGAAGAACTTAAAGCCCCAGGTCGGGAAGCAGGCTCCTATGGGCACGCAGATGTACATGAGTATTACGAACATGGCGACCAAAGAGCAGAGTATGGTGAGAGGTAGCCTTACGCTCTTGTCCTCTATGAGCATCCTTGCCCTTGAAGCCTTGCCTGTCAATGTAGCCGAGGTCTTTGCCTCGAGATAGTATTTCTGAACGGCGAACATGCCCATGGTTATGCAAAGGAGCACCACGGCCATGGCCGCAGCTCCCGCCTTGTCATAGGCGCCGGTTATTTGCAGATATATAGTAGTTGCGAGGGTATCGTAGGAACCTCCGATGATCATGGGGTTCGCGAAGTCTGCGATACTCTCTATAAAAGTCACGAGAAATGCATTTCCAAGTCCGGGGAGAAGAAGTGGCAGGGTGACCGAGGTGAACACCTTCATGCGGCTTGCGCCCATATCCCTTGCAGCCTCTTCCAAAGAAGGATCTATATTCTTAAGAAGACCTTTCAGCATCATGTAGCATACGGGAAAGAAGGTCAGAGTCTGGACTATGACTATGCCCCAGTAGCCGTATACGCTGTTGTCATATATCTTAAGAAGGAATCTTGTTATGAGGCCGGCCTTTCCGAAGAGCATTATCATGGAAAGGGAAAGTACGAAGGGCGGGGATACTACGGGGAGAAGCGAAATAGTTTTGAAAAGTCCTCCCGAGAACTTCCCCATCTTTACATAGACCTCTACGTAGGCAAAGAGCAGGCCTATCATGGTGGAAAGAAGTCCCACCACCATGCCTATCTTCATGGTATTGCCTATGGCGGTCTTGAACGTTGATATCTGGAATATCCTCCGGAATACGGATATTCCGAAAGCACCGTCTCCGACGAAACTGTCAACGAGCAGTATCGCCAGAGGATAAAGGATGAACAGAGTAAGGAAGGTGATGAGCACCACTATGGTCATTACCATTATGGGATCACCTAATAGTTTTTTTCTGTCCAGGTTTTTTCCTTGAGAATTAGCCATGACCGGCTCCTTTCGTAAGGATCAGCTAAAAAAGAAGGGGAAGCGGCAATATGCCGCCTTCCCCTTTGAAGCGAATCAAATTACTTTGTCTGGAATCTTCCGTCACCGGTGTCTCCGCCTGCTTTGGCGATGGCATCCATGACCTCGGAAATGTAAGTCTTGCTGTTCTTTGCAGCATCGTCGAAATCGTAATCCATTGCAAGGCTCGGATCAAGACCGTAGTCCTTTGCTGCCTGAGGCTGCTCTGCATTGTCGATAACGAGGAACTGATAAGAACCGTTCTCCTTTGCGAGGTTTACGCATTCAGGAGAAAGTGCATATTCTATCCAAAGCTTTGCAGCATTGGGGTGCTTGCATCCCTTGAGTATTGCTGTTGCTCCGATCTCGCAGGTGGTTCCTGAAGAAGGAAGAACAAGACCGATGTTGGTATATCCGTTGTCTACGATCTGGAAGATACCGTCATGAAGGAATCCTATTCCGATGGCGCACTCTCCCGGGCCCACGTTCTTTGAAGGACCGGAACCGGACTTGGTGTAAACTTCGATGTTCTTGTCAAGGTCTACGAGGTACTGGATACCTTCGTCATGACCATACTTCTGGATAGCTGTGTTGACGATGAGCTTTGCTGTTCCAGCCGTATTGTAGTTGGAGGACCAGATAAGACCCTTGTACTCGGGCTTTGTCAGATCTGCGAAATCCTGGGGAACGGGGATGCCGAGTCTTGCGACTTCATCCTTGTTGTAGAAGAATCCAAGCATACCTGTGTAGATGCCGTACCACTTTCCGTCAGCCTGTTTATACTTGTCAGAGAGAAGGTGGCTTGCGTTCTTTGCAGCATATGCATCGAGAAGGTCTGCAAGTACCATTTCGTTGTAGGGGTCTGTCGTTCCGCCGAAGGAAATATCAGCAGAGGGATTTCCGTTCTCTTCCTGGACCTTTGCGAGGATCTCGGAAGTGGAAAGTCTCTGATGGGATACCTTTACGCCGAAGAGTTTTTCAAAGTTCTCGCATACTGCTGCAAGATATTCTTCTTCGCATCCGCCGTAAACGACGAGTTCTCCTTCTTCACGTGCTGCTTTGATCAGATCTGAGAATTCTTCCCAGCCTTCGGGAACGTTCTCAACAGCCTGTTCTTTCTTGCCGCATGCTGCAAATGAAAGCACCATGACGAGAGCAAGAACGATTGCTAATACTTTTTTCATAGATAAAACTTCCTTTCCAGCCGCAAACCGGCGGCTTTTCATACATGTATATATTGTATTCCTTTCCTGCATAGAATTCAATATTTCGCAGCGCAAGTAGTATAGTCTAAACAAACAAAAAAGGGCCTTAAAGGCCCTGAAAAATAGGTACTTTCGCCTATTCTTTATCCTCTATCATCTTCCGTATATCATATATGGAGAGGCCCTTCTCTTCGGCAAGTCTTGAAATGTCGTCATACTCGGCTTTGCTCTTTTTTACGCCCATTCCGGAAGAGTATTTGACGCGTACAGGGCCCAGGGGAGTTTCCCTGGTCTCTATATGCCTGGAAATGAAGTAGCGGCTAAGGTCCTGGCGGCGCACTCCGAGTGTGGTCGTGTGCTTCATTATGGCTTCAGCCAGACTGTCTGCATCCTCCGGGAGGCAGACGACCGTCAGCATGACTCCGGGACGGGTCTTTTTCATTCCTATGGCCTGAGTGTATACGTCTCTTGCTCCGGCTTTGAAAAGCTGCTCCATGGCAAAGCCAAGCTCCTCTCCGGTCATGTCGTCTAAGTTGCACTCGAGCTTCGTTATCTTTTCTCTTTCCCCTTCTCTTGAACCGAGGAAGGCTCTGACGCAGTTCGCCCTTTCAAAATCCTTTTTTCCCATGCCGTAGCCCACTGCGTCCGTGGTCATGACAGGTCTGTCTCCGAAGCGGGAAACAAAATGCTTAAGAAGCGCGGCGCCCGTGGGGGTACAAAGCTCTCCTTCCACCCGGCCGCCGTAGATGGGTATGCCTTCAAGCAGCAGCGCTGTTGCAGGCGCAGGTACGGGAAGGATACCATGCATGGTGCGCACTGAACCCGATCCTACGTGGACGGGAGATGCGACGATCTCATCCGGCCCTATCATATCCATAAGAAGGCACACGCCGGTCACGTCGGCAACGGCATCGAGCGCCCCGACCTCATGGAGATGGACTTCGGAGACAGGCTGTCCGTGGACCCTGCTTTCCGCTTCGGCTATGAGTTCGTATACTTTTTTTGCATCGTCCTTTACCTTTTGGCTAAGGTCGAGACCGTCTATGAGCGAATAGATATCGAGAGGATGCGCATGATGGTGGTCGTGGCGATCGTGATGGTCGCTGCTGCCTTGGGCCTCCTCTTCACCGTACACGCTTACCTTCATATGGGTGCCGCCTATACCGCACTTAGCAGTCCTTTCCGCTTCTACAGTGACTCCCGGGATGCCGAGGGAATTCATTTTGTGTATAAAAGAGTCTTTGTCAGGTATCAATTCGTATAGGGCCGCCATGAGCATATCGCCTGCAGCTCCCATAGAGCATTCAAGATATAGGGTCTTCATCTAAATTTGTCCTCCGTTACAGAAAAAAAGAGATGCTTTACGTCATCGTCATAGGAGAAAGCCTGGCTTTTTCAAGGGCAAGTACCACCATGGGAATGACGAATATATGTATCAGCGCTCCGAGAGCGGTCGACACGAAATAGCTCGTAAAGAACGCGGCAAAGGTGAAGGGCGTCTTACTGCCTATTATGCCGACTGATATGAATAGAGCCTTGGCAGCTCCCCCTACAAACCTTCCCAGTATCATTGCCGTTATGAGGGAGCAGAGTATAAGGGGAAGATGCTTTCCCTTTTTGCTCTTCTTAAGAAGCATCGCATACATAAGCCCTGTTATGACTCCGTAAGCCGCAAGTTCGAAAGCCATGGGAAGTGCCGAAGTCGGGAACACGGGGATCCCGAATATGAGGCCGCGAAGGAGCGGAAGGACCGCACCAATAGCAAGGCCCCACTTCCATCCGCAGCAAAGGCCGCAGATGAGCACGGGTATATGAAGGGGCGAGATTATCTTTGCGATGGCCTGTATCTGGCCCGTTATGAAGGGAAGTATCATTCCGACTGCCATTAGCATGGCGGCTATTACCATTGAATATGTTCTTTTGCGGGTCTCTCTCATGAGTATTATCCTTTTCAGTATTTATTTGCCTTTGATTATATCATATAAATAGATATAT
>CAZTHD010000019.1:9590-11605 GCA_964613315.1 uncultured Oscillospiraceae bacterium
AGCTGTCATGTCAAAACAAAAAGACGGCGCATGAGCTGCGCCGCCCTGCTGTATTTATCTTTTCTTACTCAAAAAGCTTAGCGTCTGTGTGAGGAATGAAGCAGGCTGCCGAGAATTCGTCCATATAGCCGGGCTCTGTGGAAAGCTCGATATACGTCATGTTGTGAGCTATGTCGAAGACCTTTTGCGTCGCCTCATCGGAGATGAGCATGGCGCAGGCACCCGTAAGGGATGAGTTCCCTATATAGCTGTATTTGGAAAGATCGGCTTTGGGCAGCATGCCTATGAGCATGGCGTTCTCCATGTCTATACCCGATCCTATGCCGCCGGCGATTATGACCTTGTCTATGTCCTGAACGGTCATATCCACCGACTTGAGCATGGTCCTTGTGGCTGAGAATATGGCGCCCTTCGCCCTGATGAAGTTATCTATATCGGACTCCGAGATATATACGTCACGGCCTGTGGCGGATTCCTTGGCATAGAAAAGTATATACTGCTTGTCTCCGTATCCGTCATCTACGATGCGCTCATTTTCCTGAATGAACTTACCCTTTGCATCGATAGCTCCCACTTTGTATAGCTCGCCTATTACGTCGATAAGGCCTGAACCGCACATACCGGCAGGTCTGCCGCCTTTAATGGTAGTTACTAGAGGCATCAGGGTCTGCTTATGTATTACGCAGGAATCTATGGCACCTTTGGTCGCTCTCATACC
Source organism: uncultured Oscillospiraceae bacterium (assembly GCA_964613315.1). Classification (GTDB taxonomy): domain Bacteria; phylum Bacillota; class Clostridia; order Peptostreptococcales; family Anaerovoracaceae; genus RUG13409. Next base: position 10,309 of record CAZTHD010000019.1, read on the forward strand.
GCAGTCTATATCTCCGCCCTCAAAGGCAGGACCTGCAGAGCAGGCGCAGGTGAGCATATAGTCTCTGTTTCCGAATACAAGCTCTCCATTGGTACCGAGGTCTATGAAAAGAGACATATGATCGTTGTCCCAAAGAAGCGCAGGAAGAACGCCGGCGGTGATATCTCCGCCAACGTAGGACCCTACGTTGGGGCAGAGTATGACTTTTGCATCGGGATTGATGGGGAGCCTAAGTTCCGAAGCTTTCATAGGTTCATGTTCAAGGAATTCAGGCTCGAAGGGCATGAGCCTTATGCTGTCTCCGTTGGCCTTTACAAGGAGATGCTCCATGGTGGTGTTGCCGGCTATGACTACCCTGGTGACCTCCATGGGGTCAACATTTGCACCTTCTATGACTTTTTGGAAGAGAGGGATGAGGGTCTCTTCAAGGACTGCATGCTGGAGTCTTTCTTTTCCTCCGGGGCGTCCTTGCTGTATTATCCTGTTAATGACGTCGGCGCCGTAACGTATCTGTCCGTTGCCTAATGTTCCCCTTGAAAGCACTTTACCGCTTTGAAGGTCAAGCAAGGTGACTGCATTGGTCGTAGTACCTATATCTACGGCAATGCCGTATCCTTTTTCCTGAACGCCCCTGTTAAGACCGTGCTTGAATACCTCGTCTATCATGGCGTTGTATTTTTCCAGCTCCTCAGGTGTGTTGAGAGCTGCGGTTATGATGCCGCTTACGAAATCAGAGGCTGCGGCAGGTACCCACAGGGTAGCATCGCCTTCCACCTCAGCCTGGCATGCCAGTCTCCAGTTATCGTCAAATTCTTCATCTGAAAGCTTTCCCGCCCCTTTGTTGTAGCTTAGAGATCCTGCCATTATGCGCATCTTGCACTTTCCGCAGGTGCCGTTGCCTCCGCAGGGAACGTCTATGTTGACGCCTGCTTTTTGTGCGATCTCGAGAATGTTTTCACCGGGCTCAGCGTGATATTTTACGTCTCCTCCGCCTTCGACCCTGAAAATGATCGTGTATTTCATTGATAACTCCTGTAAAAAAAATAGTCCGTGATGATATTCCACGGACTATTTTATACTTATTACCCTACTTTAGGCAATTGTCATTTCAGTGAATTTAAGAATCTTAAATTGTCACTTTCTACATCAGACCCTGACTTACATCAGAGGCTCGAGGTTCAGAACAGGGTGACCCTTTTCCTGGAGGAAGGAGAGCAGAGCATCTGCATCTTCTGCGATGGTCTCGTCTGCGAGCATATCGGTGTAGTTGTCTATACCGAGTACTTCCTTTGCAGTC
>CAZTHD010000020.1:0-4603 GCA_964613315.1 uncultured Oscillospiraceae bacterium
GTTTTTTATTAGGTATAGGACGAGAACCTGAACGGGCAGAAGTCCTATACTTTAAACTACATTGGCCCCGGAGTTTTCTCCGGGGCCTCATTCATATCAATATATGCTGAGCAAACGAAGCACATGATCGGTCACGGAGTTTCCGCCGGCATCGCCGCCTTCTCCGCCGCCACCGGAGTCTCCTCCGCCTTCGCCGCCGCCTTCTCCGCCGGGTTCGCCGCCAGGCTCACCGCCTCCGCCGCCACCGTCAGGATTTACCATGCCGCATATCGTACATACGCCGTTTTCGTCGTATTCATGCTCGCATTCTTTTCCGCATTCGGTACAAACACCGTTCTCCCACGTATGCGTATGGCCGGGATCTTCATCCGGATGCAGCTTATAGTACTCTTCGAGCATCTTCTTCGTATTGTACTTCGCATATTTCGCGATGGGCGAAACGGGATAGGTCTTGGTATCCTTGTTGTGCAGGTGGCAATAGTAGTCAGGTATATCGTTCTCGCTGTCGTAAAGCCTTAAAACGAGAGCTCCCTTTTGCTCGTTGCTAAGAGCCCAAAGGTTCATGCCTATCATGGTCTTTTCCCACGACTGTCCGTTAGGTCTTTGTACTCTTGCGAAGGACATGACGTGGCCCTTTTCCTTGCACTCGGGAGTTGCGAGATATCCGCTGTCGCAGCAGATCTCCACAGTCTTCCTTGCGCTGGGATTCGAGGTGGTAGGTTCCGTACCTGCGATGAAGATCTCTGTCATCAGGTTATCTCCCGGAGTCGCTTCCGTCGGAAGAAGTCCTGTCTTTGTATCTATGGTCCTGTATACGAAGTTTCCTCTAGTCTCGAACTGCTGATAAGGATCCATTGCGCCTACGCCTTCCATGATCTTGCTCCACGTTACGGTCGTATCACCGCCGCTGTATCCGTCAACGAAGATGTTGTAGTCGCATCCTGTCCAAAGTGTCGCAGAGTATTTAGGTGTGAGTCCGCAGAACCAGAGGTCGTAGTTATCGCTGGTGGTTCCGGTCTTTCCTGCGATCTCCTGGCTGTTTATCTGGGCATAGTATCCCATGCCGCCGCCGTAAGGCTCTCCCTGTCTGCTGACAACGACCGATCTTAAAACGTTGAGTGTTAGAGACGCGACGTCCTCGTCGAGGACTCTGTGGCTCTCGGTCTGGGCTGTCAGGATAATGTCGCCGTTGCTGTTGGTCACTGTCGTATAGCAAGTAGGTGAATTGTATACGCCGAAGTTTCCTATGGTCGCATATGCAGCGCACATCTCAAGAGGAGATATACCGTTTACGAGTCCGCCAAGAGCAAGAGCTCCGTTGTTTACGTCATTGTATTCACCCTCTACCTGAAGAGTCGTCACTCCGTAGTTCTGGAGCTGCTGTATGCACTCTTCTGCAGAGAGATAGTGGTCGAATACGCTTACAGCTACGCAGTTAAGGCTCTGCTGAACTGCATATCTCAGTCTGCAGTGGCCGTTGTAGATGCAGCGTCCGTCGTTGTAACGGGGATCCGCTTCTGAATTGTACGGCCAGAGCACGCCGCCATAGGTCGTCGGAGCATCGTCTATTACCGTTGCAGTGGTGTATACGGCTCTGTGGCCTCCGTCCTGAGCGTTGAGCTTTGCGTTGGTAGAGCCCTTCTGAAGGGCTGTTGAGTAAATGGCAAGAGGCTTAAGAGAAGAACCTGTCTGCCTCGGGTTGATAGCTCTGTTGAAGAGCTTTCCGCCTTCGGTCTTTCTGCCGCCCACCATGCAGACTATCTTGCCCGTCGCATTCTCTATGATGACGAATGCGCCTTGGGGCTGTATGGTCTCAACTGAGAGGGTGCAGATGTCCGGGTTGATGGTGATGGAACCGTCGTCGTTGAAGGTGAATCTGCTGTCGCAGATCTTCTCTCCGCTGTCATTTGTATCATTGAAGAAGTTCGATGATATTATCAGGTTCCCGTTATCGTCTCTTGTCTTGTATTTCGAATCGATGAGTACGAATCCGCCCGTGGAGATATAGAGCTTTCCGTCATCCTTTCTGAGATAGTAAGGATGGAACTCCATGGAGTATTCCACGTTGTCTCCAGCCTGGGTCCTGTAGAAGTTGAGTCTCTTTCCCTTGTAAACAGTCATGCTTCCGTCTTCGTTCCAGGTGTACTCGCTGGGTCTCATGGTGAAGACGTACTTGACTTCTCCTGTCTCTTCATCGGTCACTGTCTTGAAGAGATTGGACTTTTTGTAGAAAGCAACGTCCCATGACTTGGTCAGGATGTTTCCGTCTCCGTCATATTTGGTCGTATCGCCTCTCCACCACCAGGTATCGAGATTTGCAGCATCCGGGAATATCTTATCGTTTTTGAAGCATTCCTCTACGTGCTGCTGTATAGCGAGATTTAAAGTACTGTTGATCGTAAGTCCGCCTTTGTATACGAGATCGTGAGCTTCCTCTGCCGTATATCCGAGCTGCTCCTGAAGATCGTTGATGACTCTGTCGACTACGTAGTCGGTGAAATATGAAGTGACTACTTCGCTTGAGTCTATGGTCATCGAAGGATCGAGAGAATTTCTGATGAGATCGTGGAGCTGCGGCTCCATAGCATCGAACTCCTCTTGAGTCAGGTGACCCTGCTTTACCATATTGTCGAGAATGACCCAGACCTTGTCTTCGATCTTATCGTTGTAATATACGGTCCAGGTGTTGTTCTTTGTCACCACGTCGTATGCGTTGAAGTCTTCTATAGTTGCAGTGCTCTCCCTCTTAAGAGGCGAGTACTTGTTAGGAGACTGAGGAAGGGCTGCGAGGATCGACGCCTGTATCAGGTCAAGATCCTGTATATCCTTGCTGAAATATGCCTGCGCTGCGGCCTGCACGCCTTCTGCGTTGGATCCGAGATATATGGTATTGAGATATGCTTCCAGGATCTGCTCTTTTGACAGAGCTTTTTCTATTATGATGGTATAGTACGCTTCCTGGATCTTTCTTTGTATACCCTCCCATCCTCTTGACGACTTGGTATCGACGAGGTAGATATTTCTCGCAAGCTGCTGAGTGATGGTGGAGGTACCTCCTATCCTCTTTTCTCCGCCGCTCTTGATGGTATCCCAAATAGCTCCGATTATACGCACGAAGTTGAATCCGTGATGAGTGAAGAAGGTCTTATCCTCCGTATCGACTATGGCGTTTATCATGACTTTTGGTATGTCCTGATAATCTATATTGGTACGCAAAGATCCTCCCTCGTAAACGTATTCGAGGAGGTTGCCTTCATTGTCCAGGACTTGCGAGTTCTCCGTCAGATAGTCGTAAAGATGAGTCGGATCGATCTTGGGCGTATCATCGATGATGTTCTTCACGATGAAAAATACCGCGCAGCAAGCTGCAAGACCCAGTACGAGGATCGTGATCAGGAACCAGAAGAAAAATCCATGCTTTTTCTTCTTCTTTTTCTTCTTTCCGTCCTTTTCCTTTGCTTTTTTCTCTTTCTTTGCGGCTTCGGCCTGTTTGGCGTCGACATCTGCTACGATCTTGTTCCACTCTTCGCGGTCGATCACAGCTTCTCCGACACCGGATCCGAGTTCATTGTCAGCAGCTGCCACTACGACTGTTGCGTCGCTCATGGCCGCAGCTTCCGCTCCGGAAACCGGTTCCGGGGTCTCGCTCAGGTCAAGCTCTACAAAATCTTTTTCGTTTTCCATGATCTATTACTCTCCAAAGATGCTGTCCGAAAACTCCTTCGGATCAAATACTGCTAAGTCAGCCTCTTTTTCCCCCAATCCTATGAATTTCACAGGCAGATCGAAGTCGTCCGCCAAAGTTATAACTATACCACCTTTTGCGCTTCCGTCAAGTTTTGTGAGTATGATCCCGCTGAGGTCGGTGACTTCACCGAACTCCTTTGCCTGGGATATCGCATTCTTTCCGGTAGTTGCGTCGAGCACGAGAAGCACTTCCTTAGAAGCCTCCGGATACTCCCTTTCGATGACCTTGTACATCTTCGAAAGCTCGTTCATGAGGTTTTTCTTGTTCTGGAGCCTTCCTGCCGTATCGACTATTATCGCCTGGGATCCTCTGGCTTTGGCTGCAGAAAGGCCGTCGAATATGACTGCCGAAGGATCGGCGCCTTCCCCGTGCTTTATGACGGGTACCCCGAGCCTCTCGCCCCATACTGACAGCTGTTGAGCCGCTGCAGCCCTGAAGGTATCGGCTGCTATCAGCAGCACTGACTTTCCTTCGCCTTTGAGCTTGTAGGCAAGCTTTGCTATTGAGGTCGTCTTTCCGACCCCGTTGACTCCTATGACGAGGATTATCAGGGGATAATCCTCTGAAAGAGCCAGCCTGTCTCCCTTGTCTACCATTCTGTAGACTATATTCTTTATCTCTTCCCTTACGCTGTCGTTGGACCAGAGATAATTCGAACGTATCTTATCTCTTAATTCATCTATGATCTTTTCGGTAGTTTCCACTCCTATGTCGGATGTGACCAGTATCTCTTCCAGTTCATCCAGCATATCCTCGTCGGGAGTGGGCCTTGCAATGAAGAGATCTTCTATTTTCTCTCCTATCCTGCCGAAAAATGATTTTTTCTTTTCGTATGCCATTCTTAGACCTCGAAGT
>CAZTHD010000020.1:4621-11353 GCA_964613315.1 uncultured Oscillospiraceae bacterium
AATAGAAGTCATCGCCGAGCTTGAGCGAGAGTATCTGAGTGATACCGCTCTCCGGCATGGTGACGCCGTAGAGCACGTCTGCGTATTCCATTGTAAGCTTCTGATGTGTAATAAGTGTGAACTGAGGGCCGTCAAAGCTTCTGATGTAGTTTGCCACCGTATCGATGTTGGTCTCATCGAGAGCCGCTTCTATCTCATCCAATATGCAGAAGGGAGTCGGCTTTGATTTGAGCACCGCAAACATCAAAGCGATAGCGGTCAAAGTCTTTTCTCCACCCGAAAGAAGATTCATGTTCTGGAGCTTCTTCCCGGGCGGCTGGGCTTCTATCTCTATTGCCGATTCCAAAGGATTCTCAGGATCGTCCAGAGTGAGCCTTGCATGGCCTCCCTTGAAGAGCTCTCTGAATGTCTCTTCGAAATTCACGACCACCTTATCGAAGTTCTCTTTGAACCTCGATTTTATGATGCGGTCCATATCGGATATGACCTTATGGAGCTCGTCCATGGCCTTGAGTATATCGTCTCTTTGAGCTGTGAGGAAGCTATACCTTTCGGATACCTGTTTGTACTCCTCTATGGCTCCGACGTTGACATCTCCTATTTCTCTTAGCCTTTCCTTGTACTCGCGGCTTGCCTTTAGGGCTCTTGAAAGTACGAAGTCGGGGTCTTCGTGCTCTGCAGCCTGGGCGTAGGACATCTCGAACTCCTCCCAGAGCTTGTCTTTGAGACTCTCGGTCTGAGTATCGAATCTTGCCTGGCGAACTTCTGCATCGTGCTTTTTGAGCTGCACTTCGTAGAGCTTTTCCTGGCATACGCCGCTTTCGCTTTCGAGCTTTTCTATGACTCTGGAGATATTATCTTTTTCCTCCTGAGCTTTGGCTAGCTTCTCGTCTGCTGCAGCTTTTTCCGCTTCCTTTTCAGCAAGAAGGGAAGCTGCGTTTTCGGAGAACTCCTCTATCTGTTTTATCTGGAGCTTTGCAGAATCAAGGGACTTTTCCCTTGCTTTTCTCGTCGCCTTAAGGTCCTCTATGCCTGCTTTTACGAGGCTTTCAACGTCTTTGGCGTTCTGGAGGCGAAGTCCTGCGGAATTGAGTTCCATGCGGAGCTGCATCTCCTCTTCCTTTGCCTTGCCTGCGCCTGCTCCGGTAAAGGCTTTCTGGGCGTCTTCCTTTGCTTTGCCTGCGGCTTCCAGGTCTTTATCGAGATCCTTGAGCTGTCCGATGAGGTCTTCCTTTTCAGCCTTTCTTGTGAGTATGTTAGACGAATTGTTCTTAAGGCTTCCTCCCGTAAGGGCTCCCGCCATGTTTATGATCTCGCCTTCCAATGTGACGAACTTGTGAGGTCCGTCATTGGATCTTGACATATTTATAGCGTTGTCGAGCTTGTCGCAAAGGACCACGTTTCCGAGGACGTAGTCCACTATGTCCTGATATCCGCCCTCGCATTTCACTATGTCCGAAGCAAGGCCTATGAAGCCTTTCTTCCCCTTAAGCCCCTCGACTGAAAGAGGAGGCTGGACTCTCAGGTCCTCTACGGGAAGGAAAGTAAGTCTTCCTGCCTTGTCTTTTTTAAGCATATCTATGGCTCTTGAAGCCACTTCGTCGTCCTTGCAGACAATGTTCTGAAGCTTTCCTCCAAGCTCTGTTTCTATGGCAAGCTCATAGCCTCTGGGCACTATGAGAAGATCTCCCAAGGTGCCTATGACGCCTTTAAGTTTCTTGTCCATGAGGTACTTTACAGCTCCGTTATATCCTTCGTAGGATCTTTCAAGTTCTTCGAGAAGGTTTATGCGGGCTGAAAGCTTTCCTCTTTCGACCTTGAGCCTTTCAAGCTCATAGGAAGCTTTTTCAAGGCGCTCTTCTGCTTCCAGCTGGCTCTTTTCTGCGGCTTTTGTCTCCTTTTGTTTTTCTTCAAGAGATTTTTTAAGCTCCTCGCACTCGGCCTTTGCCGAGTCTACGCTCTTTGCCATCTCGGATGCGTTAGCTTCTTCTCTTGCTATCCTTTCGTCCGCATCCTTTATCTCTCCCTCGAGCCTTCTCAGTTCGTTATCAAGAGATGCTCTTTTTTCCCTGTTTACGGAATCTCTTGCGGAGAGCTCGTGGACCTCGTCTATGCACCTTGCAAGATCTGCGCGAAGAGATCCGAGCTTGTCTTCAAGGTCCCTTCCCTGTATCCTCATGTCGCGGAGCTTTTCTTCAGAGCCTTCCTTCTCCTTTTCAGCATCGGAAAGAGCCTTTTCAAGCTCCTTTATCTCTTCTTTTACGGCAGCGGTCTTCTGATCGGCCTGCTCTATCTGTTTGAGGATTATATTGATCTCGACGTCGGCAGCCTTGTCCTTTATGGACAGATACTCGGTCGCCTTCTCGCTTTCTTCCTTTAGTTTGTCTATTCTGCCTTCTATCTCACCGATGATATCATTGACACGTGACAGATTGATGACAGCCGAATCGAGTTTTCTTTCAGCCTCGGCCTTTCTGCTTCTGTATTTGACTACGCCTGCGGCCTCTTCGAAGATCTCCCTTCTGCTGTCCATCTTGTTGCTGACAATATCGGCTATCTTTCCCTGGCCTATGACCGAATAGCCTTCGACGCCTATGCCCGTATCCATGATGAGCTCGCGTATGTCTCTGAGCCTGCATATGTTCCTGTTGATCAGATATTCGCTCTCGCCGTTTTTGTACATTCGGCGGGTGATGGCGACTTCAGTATAGTCTATGGGAAGCATGTGGTCGCTGTTGTCTATGACGAGAGTGACCTCGGCCATGCCCTTTGCTTTTCTGTTCTGAGTACCGGCAAATATGACCTCTTCCATCTTGCCGCCTCTTAGCATCTTTGGGCTTTGCTCTCCAAGGACCCATCTTATGGCATCGGAAATATTGCTCTTGCCCGATCCATTGGGCCCCACTATGCACGTGATACCCTGCGTGAACTCTATGGTCACGGGATCTGCAAAAGATTTGAATCCGTTAAGTTCAAGTCGTTTAAAATACATCTATCCTCCAAAGCAGGCAAAAAAATGCATGCCAAAAATTGCGTTCATAAAATAACATCATATTTTAACACATCAGCGGTGTAAAAGCAAAAAATAGATAAACTTATGAAACAAAAAAAGCGCTTCATATGCTTTTTTCTCAAGCATTGTGAAACGCCGTCTATCTTTTTGAATAGCTCTATTTTTTGTACTTGCGAACAACTTCGGCTGCAGCTGCGTTTTCTGCTTCCTTTTTTGACTTGCCTACGCCTGTACCCATCTGCCTTTCACCCACGTACGCCGCGGCTGTGAAGGTCTTGTCGTGATCGGGGCCTTCCTCCTTTATTATCCTGTAGTAAGGAGTACCCTCGCCGTTTTTTTGGCAGAGCTCCTGGAGCTGGGTCTTGTAATCCGATATGACCGGTTCGCTGCATTCTTTTTCTATGGTATAGTCCATGAGCTTGTGAACCGTCTTCATGGCAGCCTCTATGCCTCCGTCGATGAATACAGCGGCAATGAGGGCTTCTACAAGATCCGAGGTGATGGAATGGCGGTACCTTCCGCCTTTTGCTTCCTCTCCTTTTCCCATGAGCATATATTCATTGAGCCTGTAATGATCAGCTGTTTTTCCCAAAGCTTCGGTGCATACGATCTCCGCGCGCAGCTTTGTCAGGAAACCTTCCTGCTTTTCAGGGAACCTGTCGTATAGCTCTGCGCTGACTACCATATCCAGTATAGCATCGCCCAAAAATTCGAGCCTTTCGTTCCCTTTGGTTGGGCCGCCGAGATAATCGTTTGCATAGGAGCTGTGAGTGAGCCCAAGGGCAAGTATAGATTTATCCTTGAAGGTATATCCGAGTATGGCTTCTACTTCTTCCAAACTTCCGTTCATTACAGATCTCTCCTTTTTTTCCATCCGCCTCTTACGTATCTTATGATGAGCGCTGCTCCAGTTATAAGCCATGACACACCGTAGCAAAGGGCAAGAGCATATACGTTATGATATACAGCGAATACGGTCTTGTACCATACCAGTCTTACGACAGCAATGCCTACAAGAGATATCACAGCCGGAACTATGACGTCGCCGCAGCCTTTAAGCACTCCGCTCAGGATCTCTATGAAGGTCCAGAGGAAATACGGCACCACGAAAAAGAGCATTATCTCATATGCAAGATCGCAAACTGCGTCGTCATCAGGAAGGAAGAACGGGAAAAGCATCCTTCCGAAGGCAATGAGCAAAATGCATATCACTATGGTGAAGATCATGAAGTTTATGAGGCCTTTTTTCGTAGCCTCCTTTACCCTTGCTATGTTTCCAGCGCCGTAGTTCTGCCCGACGAAGTTCATGACAGCAACACCACCGGCATTCACTATGGCCCAGTATATCCCGTCGACCCTCCCGGTCAAAGCCCAGGCGGCTACGACAGAGGTTCCGAGGCTGTTCACGCCCACCTGTATAGTGGTATTTGTGATGCCGTAAAGGACCTGCTGCACGGCGGAAGGGAATCCGTATTTTATCGTGGCCTTTATCGCCGCCGTGCTGAAATTCTTTGGAGAAAGCCTGAGTCTATAGCTCTCCTTTGACGTAAGCATCTGCAAAAGCACGAGCATAAAGCTTATGAGCTGTGAGAAAGCAGTGGCCGCAGCGGCTCCCGCCACGCCCCAGCTAAGTATCTTTACGAAGACGTAATCCAGTATGATATTCGTAAAACAGCATGCGCAAAGATATATGAAAGGTCTCGCGGAGTCTCCCGCAGCCCTTATGATGCCTGCACCCATATTGTAAAGCATCACCGCAAAAGCAGCGGCAAAGCAGAACTTCAGATAGACAGTCGCTTCTTCTATAGTGTCTGCAGGAGTGCTCAAAAACTGCAGTATGGGCTTTGAAAAGACGTATCCAAAGACCGAGATGATGACGCCGAGGACTGCGCAAAAAGTCATTGACGTGCTGACTGCCTTCCTTATCTTCTCCTCATCTTTGATACCGTAAAGCTGTGCTATATATACGGAAGCGCCTCCCGTGAGGGCAATAAAAGAGCCTACCATCAGACTGAGGATTTGGCTGACGCTTCCGGATATAGCCGCAAAGCTCTCGGCTCCGCAATATTTGCCTACGATGAGAGCGTCCACGGTGTTATACAATTGTTGAACGATGGCCCCTATGGCGATGGGGATAAAGAAGCTGAAAAGCTTTCCCCATACCGGCCCTTGGGTCAGATCGTGTTTATCATCCATTGAAATATTTTTGATACCGGCAGCACAGCTATTGAACTGTTCAAAGCCCGCTATGCTGCCGGTAAATATATTCATTTACTAAAGCTTTGCTTCGACTTCTGCAAGTCTTGCCAGAGTCTTTTCGAGCATATCCTTGTAATTTGCAAGTTTATCTCTTTCAGCCTGGACCACGTTTTCGGGAGCCCTTGAAACGAAGTTCTGGTTTGCAAGTTTTCCTTCCTGAGCCGCCACATTCTTCGTGAGCTGCTCTTTATCCTTCATAAGCTTTGCATACTCTTCCTTGTAATCCACAAGATCGTCTAAAGGAACGTACACTTCTATACCGGGAAGGGCCGCCAACTTGACGTCTGCAGGAAGATCGTCTTTGCTCTTTGCAAAGCTTAAAGATTCAAGACCTGCAAGGCTCATGAGATAAGCCTCGCCCTTCTTTGCGATTTCTTCGTATCCTTCGTCCGCGAGGACTATGGCCTTTATCTTCTTTGCGGGAACTACGCCCACCTCTGAGCGTATGTTCCTTATGGCCTTGATCATGTCCATGGACAGCTCTATGGTCTTTACGTCTTCGCTGTAATCGACGTCAAGCACTTCCGGCCAGTCTGCCAGGATTATGAGCTCCGATTCGACCTCAGCTTTTGGAAGGTGTCCCCAGATCTCCTCAGTGATGAAAGGCATGAAGGGGTGAAGGAGCTTAAGAAGCTTCTTAAGGCAGTCGAGAAGAACGTATCTTGCCGACGCCTTGTCCTCTTCGTTGTCGCCGTAAAGTCTGGACTTTGTCAGCTCTATATACCAGTCGCAGTAGTTGCTCCAGATGAGGTCGTAGATCTTTGCGGCGGCAAGGGCAAGTTCGAACTTGTCCATATTGCCCGTTATATCTCTTACGGCATCGTTTATGGTCTGTATCATCCAGCGGTCTTCAGCCTTAAGGGAAACGCTCTTTGCATCGGCCAAGGGGAGCAGTTCTCCATCCTTGTCATAGAGGTTCATTATAACGAATCTCGATGCGTTCCAGAGCTTATTTCCGAAGTTCCTTGCCGCCTGTACCTTTTCATCCTGATAGCGTATATCAGAGCCCGGAGCTATGCCGGAAAGGAGCATGAAACGAAGAGCATCCGTTCCGTAAACGTCCATAACGTCAAGAGGATCTATGCCGTTTCCGAGAGACTTAGACATTTTCCTTCCCTGGCTGTCCCTTACAAGGCCGTGGATGAGCACGTGCTTGAAGGGAACTTCTCCCATGCACTCGATGCCTGAGAATATCATCCTCGCGACCCAGAAGAATATGATATCGTATCCTGTTACGAGGACGCTGGTGGGATAGAAGTCTGCAAGATCCTTTGTCTTTTCAGACCATCCGAGGGTACTGAAAGGCCAAAGAGCAGATGAGAACAAACCCGACAGGTCTGCTTTTAAGACCCGCTATTTTGCCCATCGCGGACTGCACGAGAACGGGACGGACAAGCCTGAGAATTCCCTTGCCGCGATCCGGGCGGCGGCGGACGCCGGTTTCGGGATCGAGATGGATG
>CAZTHD010000021.1:0-11283 GCA_964613315.1 uncultured Oscillospiraceae bacterium
TGGTACTCAGGATACTGGAACACCATGCCTATCTGCCTTCTCAGTTTCTTTGCTTCGGGATCCTTACCGTTTATATCTATGCCGTCTGCGAGCACCTGCCCCGTGGTAGGCTTTATGAGGCCGTTGAGATGCTCGACCAGAGTGGTCTTGCCGGAACCTGTGCAGCCTACGATGGCAATAAAATCACCCTCTTCGGCGACGAAATTGATGTCGTCAAGAGCCTTAGTTTCGTAGGGAAGACCTACGCTGTATATATAGCTCAAATTCTTTACTTCGATGCGCATAATACGTCCGCCAGCTGATCTTCTGTCACTACGTCTTTAGGTATATCGAAACCCCTTTCTCTGAGAGCTGCAGCCATTTTGACCGCAAAGGGTATATCGAGATAGAGCTTTTCAAGCTCTGCTTTGTTTTCAAATATGTCTGCAGGAGTCCCTTCCATGACTTTCCTGCCTTCGGACATGACTACTATCTTGTCCGCCTGGGCAGCCTCCTCCATGAAGTGGGTTATGAGAACTATGGCATGTCCTTCGCTGTGGAGCCTCTTAATTATGGACATTATCTCCTTGCGGCCTAAAGGATCGAGCATGGCCGTGGCCTCGTCGAAGACTATGCATTCAGTCCTCATGGCGATAACTCCGGCTATAGCCACTCTTTGTTTCTGGCCTCCGGAAAGAAGATGCGGTCCCTTCTTCCTGTAGTCGTACATTTCGACTGCTTTGAGGGCCTCGTCGACCCTTCTTCTGATCTCCTCAGACGGGACTCCCAAATTTTCAGGGCCGAAAGCCACGTCGTCTTCGATTATGGAAGAAACGAGCTGGTTATCGGGATCTTGGAACACCATGCCGACCTTCTTCCTTATATCCCAGACCTTGGAATCGTCGGCCGTGTCCATACCGTCCACGTAGACCTTGCCTTCTGTGGGAAGAAGCAGCGCGTTCATATTAAGAGAGAGGGTCGACTTGCCTGAGCCGTTTCTTCCGACTATGGCCACGAACTCCCCTTTGTGTATTTCAAGATCTACGCCGTTCAAAGCAAAAGTCTGCTCCTGCCCCTCTTCGGCTTCATAGGCGTATTTCAGTCCTTCGATTTTGATGAAAACATCTTTTTCCTGCATAACGACTTATATTACCACAAATACTTGCAGTTGCATACAAAAAAAGGCACGATAAAACCGTGCCTTCAGTTAAATTTGAAAAAATCTTTTCTATTACTTGATATTTACTTTGCCGTTGAGCTTTGCTCCGCTTTCAATACCGATCCTTGCTGCTTCGATGTTTCCGTTGACAACAGCTGTGTTCTTGAGTACTACTCCGCCCTTTGCTGTGATGTCGCCTTCAACTGTTCCGTATACTGTGATGTTCTTGCAGCTTACGTTTCCTGTTACAACTGTGCCGGCCTTAACGATAACGTTGTTGGCTGCGCTGATGTTGGAATTGGAAGTAGCCTTGTCGATGAGGAGGCTTGAGCACTCGATATCTCCGAGAGCTGTTCCCTTGAGTACTACGTTTCCGTCAACGTGTGTGCTTCCTGTTACTTCGCCGTTAAGTACGAGGTGACCTGTAGATGTGATGTTTCCTTCGATCTTTGTGCCGGAGGAAATGAAACCAACTTCTGTCTTCGGTGTCTCAACGACGGTGACCGGTTCTTCTTTTTTCTCTGCAACTGGTGCTGCTACATTTTCCTTTACAGGATCGTTTTTCTCATTAAATAAACTCATCTTTATACTCCTAAATCAAATTCATCGTCGCTGATCTCTACTGCGTTCTTGTTGGTGAGCATGATGCTCGCGTTGACTCTGGAACCTTCGTCCATGTGGATGGCTCCTGTTACAACGTCACCGACCACCAATGCGGATTCTTTGAAATCTACATTGCTTACAGCAGTGATGACACCCTTGACCTTACTGTTGACACTTACGTCATTTGCTGAGAGGTTACCGACTATAATAGAGTTGCCGTCTACTATGATCTTTCCTGCAGCCTTTGAATTACCGTGGACCTTTGCATCGTTCAATTGAACATTTGCAGCTTTGATATCGCCTACGACCAGTCCGTTTACCTTTACGTCACTTGCAGAAGCAACGTTTCCGTTCACTCTTCCGCTGACTGATACCTGCTTGTCGGAATTTACGTTTCCGTCTACTACCATGCCGTTAGAAATAACGCTGGAGCTGTCCGTATCGTTAGCTGAGTATTTGGAAAACACAGACTCGTCACAGGAGTCGACTACAGCGACTCTCTGCTCATCTTCAATTATATCGAATGCATCGATCTCTTCTAATTGTCTGATCACATCCTGCTGGACCTGGTTCTGAAAATCTTTGTATTCCATATATTTTCTCCATTAAAAAAGATAAAATTACTATCTATTTATGTTACCATTCCGACCTTTTTTTGTCAACGAAAACGGTCACACAAAACTGCTGTCGATAGTTACTACAGCTTTGTATTTGGGATCGTATTTCTTAAGACCGTCCCTGAGCTTTCTCCTTAGTTCTTTATCTTCATAAGGACAGTCATGATCCTTTACTATATCGAAGACCACGTTGGTATGGGTAGGCCCTGTCACTATCCTTACATCATGGAAACTGATGATGCCCTCGATCTCTGAAGTGACCTTTTCGATGCACTCTTTTGCCCGCTCCACGTCTGGATTTCCAACGTCTACGGGATCCATATGTATAGTAAGGAGTATGCCGAGCTTTTCATAAACCTCGACTTCTATATTGTCTATATCATCATGGACCTCAAAAATATCATGCGAGCCGTCTACCTCCGCATGGACAGAAGCAAAAAGCCTGCCGGGACCGTAGTCATGAACGAGAAGGTCGTGTATACCAAGCACAGTCCCGTGTGACATGATGAGATCTGAAATGTTTTTTACTACTTCAGGATCAGGAGGCTGTCCGAGTATCGGCGATATGGTCTCTTTGATGAGGCCGTAGCCGGACCAGAGTATGAACAGAGCCACGACTATGCCCATTGGACCGTCCAGTTTAAGGCCGGTAAAACCGCTGATCAATGTAGCGGCAAGAACCGCCGAAGTTGATAAAACGTCATTTCTGCTGTCTGCAGCAGTTGCTATGAGAGCGTCTGAATCTATGAGTTTTCCTATGCTCTTGTTGAAGGATGCCTGCCAGAGCTTGATAGCTATGGCACATACGAGCACTACTACGCTGAGCCAGGAGAACTCTATCTCTTCGGGATGTATGGTCTTTTCAAGAGACGTTTTGAAAAGTTCGAATCCGATAAGGAGTATCATTATGGATACTGCAAGGCCTGTGAGATATTCAGTCCTTCCGTGACCGTAAGGATGGTCCTTATCGGGTTTCTTTGCAGCCATTTTAAAGCCGAGCAGAGTTATCAGAGATGCCGACGCATCGCTTAGGTTGTTGATACCGTCTGCTAGGATAGAGATGCTTCCGAATAAGAGCCCTGACAGTATCTTGAATGCGCAGAGTATGAGGTTTGAAATAATGCCAACAGCCCCCGCGACGCTGCCGTAGCTCTCCCTTACCTGAGGATTTTTAACGTCTTCATGATTTTTTACGAACTTTTTGATTATCCAGTTTTTCATTTTACGAAATACAGCGCCCGGCTTTCTTGCCGGACGCATTCCTTTACATATTATTGTTTATATATCGTCTAAAGAGAATCTAGGAACTCCTTAGATAATCTCCTGTTTGCAGGATGGTCTTCCGGAAAGTCCTTCCAAGGTCCATTGTTTAAATGATGTATCTCCTCTACGGCCTGGTCCCAAAGCTCCGTGCTCTCTCTTTCGGGATAAAACTCTATGAACTCACCCTTTACGAAGGTATAGAACCTGCTCACATCGTTGCACATGCCAAAAGTCGGGACTTCGGCAGAAGGAAGGAAGAATTCAAATGCATCGCCTTCTTTGGTCCCCTTGTAACTTATACCCTCTCTTGTGAGAGTAAGGATCCCCTCTCCCACTATTTCAGAGGACTGATTGTTCTTTATGAGATGATCTTTTGGTATAGTTCCGATCTTAACACGGTCCTCGAGCCTGTACTCAGGATCCATAACCTGTTTTTTTACCCAGGCTCTTTCCATATCGAACCATATGGACGGAGTCTCGGGAACTACGGAATCCTCAGTAAGCGGATGAAGATCGTAATACTCGTCTACCCTTACTCCTGAGCCGCAGCATTTGCAGCGGAGGGTATCTTTGGTGCTCTCCATCTGAAGAGGAGTATGGCACTTCGGGCACCAGTAAAGGAGCTGATGCATATTCTCAGCTATTCCCTTGCTCTTGAAGGCGTAATGGTGCTCCTTGTTCCACTCGTAGTCGTCGTGCCACAGATCCCTGTCTATCTTCTCCTGTATCTCATCGGCAGTCATGGACTTTAAGTCTTCCGGGGAAAACATGAGGTCAACGTCGACTTCTACGTGTCCGGGCCTTTCCTCAAGATTGTACTTTGTATTGGCAAGGTATCCGCCTGCCGTCTTTACTCCGAACACAGGAACTCCGAAAGCTTTTAAAAGAGCTCCCGTTCCCGTCTGGCTCGGCTGGTTGTGACCTGATATAGAGCTCATCCCCTCTGGGAGTATGCATATCCTTCCGCCCTCTTTTAAGACCCTCTTCATCTGCCTCATGGCGTAAAGATCCGGGACGAAGTTCTTTTTTTGTATTATCTTCATAGCCCGCAATACGAGGTTTAAGTGGCTTTTGAAGATCTCGTTATATCCCATCACGTAGTTGAGTGTGTCGGGATAAAAAGGAAGACCGAGGTAAACGTAGTCAATCCTCGATACGTGGTTTCCTATCACTATATACGAAGTATCCCTGTATGGTTTCAGATCTACGTGGATATTGAAATGAACGTCGAATTTTTTGTAGTACAGTATCTTCGCTACCTTAGACATGAACCTGTACGGGAACTTAGCCACAGGATGTATCTTCCTGGACTGATATTGTTCGTGAAGCGATATTTGGTCTTTCATGACATTTTATTTAAGAAGCTCAAGAATGTCGCCTACGGTTCTTATGTGCTCAAGTTCTTCTTCAGGTATCTCCTTACCGAATACGTCTTCTGCCTCTGAGATGCAGTTGACTATATCAAGAGACGTGAATCCGAGGTCTGCTATGAAATCCGTACTTTCAGTGATGGTTTCAGGATCTATACCGTCGCCGTTGGCAACGATTATTTTTACCAATTCTTCTAACATATATCAAATCCTCCTTATACTTAACTTTTATTGTAACATAAAAAGAGTTCATGGGAATATCTGTTTTTCCATTGCGCAATCTCTCAGGCACTTTTCCTCCATATGCCTATATGAAAGTATTTTGAATAATATATCTTGCAAAGGCCAATGGTTTTTGTTAGAATATCTCTTGCTTTGGGGCGTTAGCGCAGCTGGGAGCGCGTTTGACTGGCAGTCAAGAGGTCAGGGGTTCGATCCCCCTACGCTCCACCAAACGGAAATGACGGGTTTTATCCCGTCATTTTTGCTTGTAGCAAAGCGTTGGGAGGATCGATCAATCCTGTACTCTGGTGAAGCTTATCGATGTACCGTTGTTGATGCCCGGGACAACTATCAAATCATCTTTATTAATGAAAATGATCATATAGTTGCCGGCTTTATATACGTTTTTGTATGCAGCCGTTTCATTGTTAAAAGCCTTAAGTTCCTCCCAATTGTCTGACGATTTATAAAAGCCTTTGAACCAGTTATAGAAATCTCCGCTTCCGCTTGCCTTCACTTTCCCTGATTCAAAATCCAGTTTTACCTTATTGCTATCATCATTGTTCACTACGTAGATAAAGGTGCATTTACTGTACGCTGAAAAACTGTATTCCGAGTCATATCCTTCATAATGCATTATCTTCTCCGGAGTCCATATGATCATGGATTGCCTTTCAAATTCATCCCTATAGTAGTTATTTAGTTTGTACAGCGAAACGGAACATAATATCACGACAAGACCGTAAAGAAGTACGGCGAATGCCAATCTTTTTGCCGTTGCCGGGTTTAAGATCAGTTTTGAAAGTAAAAAACCGATCAATGTCCCAAGAGTATTCAGTATCAGGTCATCGATATCAAAGACTCCCCTGCTTGTAATAATCTCGTATATTTCGATTCCAAGGGAAAGCACGAAGCCGATGAGACATGCCTGTCCTGCTTTTCTCTTAGCCAGATACAAAAATGCTCCCATGGGAACAAACATAAAGATATTGACCAGCATCTGAAGGACAAAGTACCAATTGCCTCTTTGTATGTTTACAAACAGTCCTTTAAAAGGGATAAGGTTTATGGATGACCCGTCTAAGGCCATTCTGCCTGAAAGCAACGTGAAAGAGATCAATGCTCCGATATACGTAGCAAAAAGCACGATATACCATTTCTTCTTTCTGTCAAAGCGTAAAAGTGAGCAGATCAAAAGAGATATGATCCCTGCCCCTCCGCCGAATATGAACATGCTGATAAAATACCACCTCATTCTTCTCTCTCCTCATTGGTAATCCTTGTAGTTTTGTAAATGATGTGACACCAAAAACCTCATGATGGAGAAGTGTATTTGGTATCATTATCGCCATGAACACTATACTACATCACAGCGTTATCTGCCACATGAGTTTACTACACGTTTTCACGCAGTCAAACTTTATCGTGGCGGATACTCGATTTCGTATATATGCAGGAAGTATCACATTTCAAGGTTTTTTCTTTATAGAATCAAATGTGTTATTTAGTGATATCCACAGTCCTTCACAGTAAAGCTTAAAGTATCGTGACTAGTGGTTTCATATTGTGGTATTCTTTACTCAATTATTTGTGACTTTTTACCTTTTCTTCAGTCTAACAGATGAAAGGATATCCGATGGACGAATTCGAAGAACAATATACAAAGTCAGCACAAAAGGTTTACCGGTTTCTTTTAAGATTGTGCAAAGATCCTGTCCTTGCAGAAGAAATAACACAGGAGACATTTTTCCGTGCATATATCCATCTCGGAGAATTTAAAGGAAATTGCAGTTTTGAGACTTGGCTTTGCAGTATTGCGAAAAACATCTTCTTCGATGAAGCTTCCGAAAAAAAGCGGTTCACTTCCATAGAAAACGATCTCAAAGGAGAAGATCCCTTTGATGGGATCGAAGACAGAAGCGTAGCGATAAGCATCTATTCCTGCATACATAAGCTACAAGAACCATATAAAGAAGTCTTTGTATTAAGAGTCCTGGGACAGTTGTCATTCAAGGAGATAGCAGCCATTCACAATAAGAGCGAATCCTGGGCGAAAATGACTTTTTACAGAGCTAAGGCAATAATAGTAGAAGAAATGGAGACGACAAATGGAAAAGAAGGATTGTGAAATAGTAAAAGATATGATACCGATATATGCTGACAATAGCTGCAGCGAATCATCAAAAGAGATGATAGAAGAACATCTACGCCAATGTCCTGAATGCAGCAGGCTTTATTCTCAGATGATCAGCCCTATAACTGTCCCAGATGAAAGCGAAACTGATGCACTCCGAGATATTCAACCAATGAAAAAACTTAAAAACAATCTGCATCGGCAGATCATCAACTGCGTTCTCATAACGATAGTAATAGTCTCTTTGGTCATGGGATTAGGAGTAAACCGAGGTTTCCAGATCATAAAACCAAAATACAAGAAACTTGCAAAAGAAATATGCTCCTACACACAAAGTTTTCTGGGAAAGGGACAGATCGTAGAATATCTCAGCAGTCTGGATCCGGAGACTATGTATGAACATGATTGTAATGAACTGGATTGGATAGCAGAACTATACTCTGAAAAAGATTTTCCGCATACGATCGATTTAAACGGTGCAAAATTTGCAGTCACTGACAATTACTATATTTCTGCGATCTCAGCATCAAAACCATCTACTAAGGCGGCGCTGGATTATCAAAACGGTGATATACACGGATTTTTACAGAATGAATGGGACTCACCCGATTCCCTGATATTGCCGCAGAGCATATATGAAACGATAGAAGACAAAAGGCCTGACATTACCATCTCCTTCAGCTACGGAGGCCAGACGTATTATTTCAACAACCGGTATAGCAGCTCAGACATTAACGAAAACAGAGAAATACAGATACAGAGCAATCTCATGGCTAGAATGAAAGTAGCTGATGGTCATTATACACTGTCAATATTACAGCAAGCTGTTCAAAGCGCTTCGATAGTTCCTCTGGAAATATATGAACAATATTGCAATGAGTGTGTGAATAATCTTGCAATTGTCCGAAATATCGAACAGAAGTATATCGATCTGGGCTTCGAAAAATACAAAGATATATACAAGGACAGACTCACGCAATTTTTCAAACAGTATTTTGCTGAACACGGAACACCTGTAAAGTGCAGTGTTGATACCATATGGTACGTTTCCGGATCAAATATCTATCACTGCTATATCAAGTTGGACTTCGAAGATGCAAGTAATCTGAATCTCAACTTCGAAATGAACGATTCCGGCACTTATTATATTTATAATGTCTTTGAGTCAAAGCTCAAAACAAACTAGTTGAATTAAAATCATCCAATGCAGACTGGCAGTATCAAGATATCCATACCAATCATTAGTAATAATGCTATAATCATAATATATAAGAGAAAATCAAGGAACTAAATAATCCAGTATTATAGGCTTTGCTTTTGTTGTCTACGTTTCGCATTATACTGGTGGGAAGAGAAGACCGTATAACATTTCATTGAGAACAGAATGAACATTATCGAATCTTCAGAAGTCACTCTTAGGTGTGTTTATATATGGCAAGTGATTTTAGAGTATTGTTTTTATTGATGTTTCCGGTTCTTCAGGATGCACTCATTGTCTATTTGATCATCCGCGGAATATCGATCTTTAAAAACAAACGACAAAACAAAAAAATACAGGAAGTACGCATTAGTTCTATTATATTTTGGCCCGGGATGTTTCTTTGCTGCATTTTTGTCATACCCTTTACACGGAACTGTTTCGAAGGAACTTCTACCAGCACCTTAATAGTGCTTGAGATTTTTGTTCTTTGCGGCGTCTCAGCAATGCTGTTTTATTGCTTTAACATCATTACATACGATAATTCCGGCTTTGTTCGGACCAACATCTTAGGAATCAGTAAAAAATACAAATACACAGACATAACGAGAATAATAAGAACTGAAAATACAAAGTATATAAAATTTGGACACAGCAAGATCAGAATGGGACTTCTATATCATGGGGTCAGAGAGTTTTTAGCAAAAGCAGATAAAGAATACTATCGAGAAACACAGAAACATATCCCCACATCGGACCATGGGAAAAGAAAAAAAATCAGACTGTCACCCACGGTTACTGGCATTATTTCTATAATCATGTTTTCAGTTTTTCTTTTCTATTCAGCTACTATAATCGGTCCGGCAGACAATCATTTTCCGTCAGACACCGCTGAATTTAACACCTCTTTCTCTTCCTACAGTTATACGAGAAACATCAACGGTGAATTAGTACTACACTCTGTAAATTATAAAAAGCCCTTTGTGATTACTAACATTTCCGGATATGGAGACAACAAACCAGATCCTACAATAATATGCAGCGGAGAAGTTTACAAATTAATTGTAAAAGAACATATGAGTAAATATGAAGTTTACTCCATATCGACTATCAATAATCAAAATATAATAAGTCCTTATGATGTGAACTCTGCCTACCGTCACACGAATATGACATTAGGAGTAGTTTCGTTGATTACTGGAATCACCGGCATTGTGTTGTCATTATTCGGAATGTTAGCATCCCGATTTCCTGACCATTTTCCAGATTGGTTCACGCGATTATTTCATTATTGACTCATTAACATTAATATAATACGTGAACGACTGGAATCTTGATATCTAGTCCACATATGCCACAACACCCATCTACACTGAATGACTCCAGATTGACAGATATGGAGACGGAAGGTGGGATTATGTAGTTAGAACACGGAAGAGATTCAGCTACTGAACTTCTCAAATACGCTTTTTCTGTTGCAGGTAAGAAGCCCTTCATCACGCGACTTTATTCGTGTGAGGCTTCACCAATTTCCCTATAGCAAGTCCGAAAAACAGATATGTTGCAGGAACCCCTGCAAAAAAGCCGATCCAGTCAAAGGTATGGATCTTCCCTCCGGACTGATACATGACCGTAAAACACACAGCTGCAAAAAGCGAACATAGGAGCCATGATCTGCAAGCTTTTCTTCCGGTTTTGGCGGTAATAAATAAGCCGATCAAAAACGGGATCACGTCCAGTACGATATTAGAAAGAAGATCGAAACTCATCCATATCGCTATAAAGGGTAATTTATGAAATAACATCTTCATTAAGTTTTTCCTCAGTTCTTCATTCTTCGGGCGGTGTCACGTCTGTTACGGGAAGCTTTCCGAGGTACTCCTCAAGGGTCACACCCTGAACTGTGATCAGTTTCGCAAGTTCCGGTGATCTGACATATCGTATATGCCACGGTTCATAACCATAACCCGTTATGGATTCTTTTCCTTCGAGATATCGTAGAATAAAGCCGTGATCTGCGAGCTTTTCATGTATCTTCGCCCATATCTCAGGATACTCCACCATGTCTTCATTCTCATAAACGTCTACCCCGTCTATGACAAGATAAAGGTCGAGAGCAAGTCCGGTATGGTGTTCCGAATACCCGGGGACTGCTACGTAACGCTTTGTATAATCTTCACCGTATTTTACAGTAAAGTCATCCCATATCTGCTGCTGAGCAGCCACGCTTCTTCTAGCTGAATCGAGTTCAACGAATATGCCTTCCAATGCAAGATCTTCTCTCAGTTTCGAATAAGCCTCGTAGGCTCTCTTTTCGACTTCAACGTCATCTCCTAAAGAGTTCTTGATTGTTACCGTTTCCAGTTTGTCTTCCCAATCATCAGGCAGTTTGTTCTCTTTATTGACCAGAACAAGATAATCTATATATCCTTCGCGATCGAGTATCGCTTCGATCTCTGAATCATACAGTTCTCTCTGCCCCTTGAAATTCTTCGGGAACCAATATATCGATGTCTTATGGAAACAGCCATGCTGAAACTCAGGAAAATCAAGATCCATATATTCAATATTCAAAAGCTTGTTCCATTTTACTATCCTGTAGGCTATAGCTTTGTATTCCTTTGTCCCTCCGTCTTTAAACGGTCCCGCCGGGATCGGTACAACAAGGAAAAGAATCACGACAAGAATTACGATCCATATTTTCTTCTTCATTGAACTATCTCCTTTTGATATATCTT
>CAZTHD010000022.1:0-11215 GCA_964613315.1 uncultured Oscillospiraceae bacterium
TGGATATAACATTGTTTTTACCTCCTGTATATGTTCGGGCTTCTATCTTTGCCCTTTGCTTCTCTTTCTTTTGTCCTCATCTCCTTTGGACAATTATGTTATACCACCTTTGTTAGCACTCGTCAATAGTGAGTGCTAACAATTTTCATCAATTCACCTTTTCTTCACAAAAAAACAGGCTTGTGTTCAATCCAAGCCTGCTTTATCTAAAAACGTAAAGATATAGTTTTACCAGCTGAACGGCGTCTTTCCGAGATCTGCAGCTTTTGTCAGTATGACGTCGAAGAATCCGAACTCATCGTCATCATCTACGTCTGCAGCAAACAGTTCGGCCGCAGAATATCCACCGCTTGGATAAAGGTCCATTGCTTTTGCAGTTACAACGTCGAAAAAGTCAAAATCTCCTGAAAGGTCGGCATCTCCTTTGATAACGAGAATGACCTCTCCTACACCAGAGGGAATTAAATATATATAGGTAGTCCCATCGGCTCCGACGGCATGGTTGTGCACTGGGATCGTAACATACTTGCCGCCTGACATGTACCCTAATTTGCAAGGCTTACCATACTTTATACCAACCATGTTACCGCTTACCATATAATCAACGCCTTCGTTAAACGCCGAAGAAGGATATGGTGTTACAAGCACATTGCTCGCCCCGTTGACCCTGTATGGTATAACAAAACCAATATAGTGTTTATCCGCATAATAGATACGCTCTGCCGTCCCGGATACATCCCTTCCGTTCAGCGAGATCTCCGTATAGTTCAGATAATCGATATTCGCGTTGTAGTCGAAAAGGTATTTATCCAATGCCGTTCTGAGATTGACAGACAAGTAATATGTGGTCGTATCATCAAATCGTCCGTTGAAAGATTTATACGTATCGCCGTCCTTTATGACCCATCTGCAGCTCTGTACGATCAGATTGGGGCTTGCCGTGGAAAATTCCAGACAATCGGTCGCAAGATCGCCCACAGACGGCTGACTGGTAAGATTCATCTTGAATTCGTTTACAAGCAAATACCATTTCGCATAGAGCGTGAGGTCTCCGTCTATGGTCTCATCAGGGTATGCAAAGTCTTCGCATGCAGCATCATAATACCATGCGTCGAAAACATGACCCAAAGCCGATGGTTTCGGCCAACCCGGCAGCTTCATAGCGTCTTTGAGCATAATGCCCTTCTCTACGTTTACGGGCGGGATCGCAGCTCCGATGCCGTTGTTATCAAAGGTGACGGTACAATAGTTTGAATTTTCAATGGACACTTTCTCAAAAACGTAAACGTCTCCGGTGGCAGTCTTTGAGTTCCAACCCACAAGATCCGCTGTATTCCCGTTAACGGTGGCTGCCGGAATATCATTCACATCGAATTCGTATCCGTTTAATTCCTCTATGTTGAAGAAGAAATAGTAACTGTCTGTGCTGTTTATAAGTTCATCACTCTCTACGAGCTTGGTGAATGACGCTTTACCATCAGCATTTATCACCACATCTTTTGCAAGACCTGTCCAGTTATACCCAGTGACAAGTGCTGTGCCTTCGGCATTATCCTCATAATCCAGCGCCCGGTGAAGAGCCTCCGTTATCTGCCTTCCTGTCAGGTTCAACGCTAAGCCAACTTCACTTTGATCATACGTTATCCTGACGTTTCTTATGATCTGCCTGTCGAGGACCGTAACTGTTGCATATCCTTTTTTGTTCCTGTCGCGCACAGACGTCGCACATACCGTGATAGTGGAGGCTGTCTCATAATTGCTCACAAAAAGATATCCGCTTGAACTGATCGTTGTGTTCTCGTTTGCCTGACCGCTGATGCTCCACTCTACATCGTGATAATCGGTCCCAACTACTACTGCGTCAAATTGTTTGTTCCCTCCCTTAGGAACTGATGCCGAAGACGGTGTTACAGAAACACTGGTGATATATACATTCGAGTCTACCACTTCGACCAATGCTGTATCATGCTTATCCGAATCAAATGTAGAAGTTGCTTTGACATAAAGATATGTATTCGTTTCATCCGCTCCGACTGTGAGCTTTCCGTTCTGATCTATCTTAGTGTTGCTGCTTTGGCCGTTGCTCACGCTCCAGTTGACGCTCTGAACACTCCCAAGCACTTCTGCTGTAAACGTGAACGAATTTCCCTTTTTGATCTTTTGTCTGTCCGGAGTCACTGTAACCGATGACACGAATGAATTGCCGTTTACATATACTCTTTCGAATACATAAACGTCTCCGGTGGCAGTCTTTGAGTTCCAACCCACAAGATCCGCTGTATTCCCGTTAACGGTGGCTGCCGGAATATCATTCACATCGAATTCGTATCCGTTTAATTCCTCTATGTTGAAGAAGAAATAGTAACTGTCTGTGCTGTTTATAAGTTCATCACTCTCTACGAGCTTGGTGAATGACGCTTTACCATCAGCATTTATCACCACATCTTTTGCAAGACCTGTCCAGTTATACCCAGTGACAAGTGCTGTGCCTTCGGCATTATCCTCATAATCCAGCGCCCGGTGAAGAGCCTCCGTTATCTGCCTTCCTGTCAGGTTCAACGCTAAGCCAACTTCACTTTGATCATACGTTATCCTGACGTTTCTTATGATCTGCCTGTCGAGGACCGTAACTGTTGCATATCCTTTTTTGTTCCTGTCGCGCACAGACGTCGCACATACCGTGATAGTGGAGGCTGTCTCATAATTGCTCACAAAAAGATATCCGCTTGAACTGATCGTTGTGTTCTCGTTTGCCTGACCGCTGATGCTCCACTCTACATCGTGATAATCGGTCCCAACTACTACTGCGTCAAATTGTTTGTTCCCTCCCTTAGGAACTGATGCCGAAGACGGTGTTACAGAAACACTGGTGATATATACATTCGAGTCTACCACTTCGACCAATGCTGTATCATGCTTATCCGAATCAAATGTAGAAGTTGCTTTGACATAAAGATATGTATTCGTTTCATCCGCTCCGACTGTGAGCTTTCCGTTCTGATCTATCTTAGTGTTGCTGCTTTGGCCGTTGCTCACGCTCCAGTTGACGCTCTGAACACTCCCAAGCACTTCTGCTGTAAACGTGAACGAATTTCCCTTTTTGATCTTTTGTCTGTCCGGAGTCACTGTAACCGATGATACGAAATCCGCATTGATCCCGGCCTCTCCGGGCAGCGTTTGTATTTCACCGTTTTCATTCCTTGGTACAGACATAGCTGATACTGACAGCACTGCAGACGGTATCAGGCACAATACCATCACAAACACCAGTAAAACGCTTAAAATCTTTTTCATATCGCTCCTCCCCCAAAATCAAATATACGGATGAAAATACTCACCCGTATATATTTTATCATATGTTGCTTTGTATATTAAGAGTATATTTGCGTGCCCGGAATACTCAAAAATTTGCCTGAGACCGAAAAAAGAGGGACGTAGATCCGTCCCTCTTCGTTTTGCTCTATTTAGGAATAAAACTTAGATTACTCCTGCTCTTTTCTCTTTGTGATGAAGAGATATGCAGCAAGTACTACCAGTGCAGCGCATCCGATCATGATGTAACGTCCTGTCATGTCACCTGTCGGAGGTGTCTTTGTAACTGTAACTGTGATGGTAGCCTGGCCTCTGCCGTAGTTGCCTTCGCCGTTGGACGCTACGATGATAGTAGCTGTACCTTCGCCAACTGCAGTGACCTTGCCGTTCTCATCGAGTTCGATGACTCCTTCAGCGTCGTCACCGAGTTCATAGCTGAGACCCTCGTCATCGTCAAGATCCTTAGATTCGCCTACTGCGAGTTCAAGTTTTCCATCCTCAAGTTCTGCCTGTGCGATCTCCCAATCAACTGTCATGTTCTGGGTGCCGTTGGAGAATTCGTGGTTAGCATCAGCCTGGAGTTCTGCTGTGTAGGAATCAGCATCTGTTCCCTTGCCGCCGGATACTACTGTGTAGCCTTCGCCATCTGCAATACCGGTCTGCTCAGATCCGTTGTATACGAGTCCCTCTGCGGGCTTAGGATCTTCAAGAACTGCTCTTCCGATGACCCAAGGAACTTCGACAGATTCTTTGTCATCTTCGAAGATGTGGTTGTTGTCAGCTGTTGCTATTGCTACGTAGCTGTCAGCATCTGTTCCAGTGTTGTCCTTGATGCTGTATCCGTCGCCTGCGGGAACACCGGTCTGAGTCTCGCCGTTATATGTGAGACCTTCTTCAGCTTTAGGTGCCTCGATGACTGCTCTTGCGATAGACCATGGGATCTCCTTAGGATCTGTTGTGCCGTCTTCCCATACATAGCCTTCTTCAAGTGTTGCAACTGCAACATAGTCGTCGCCTGCATCTTTTCCTGTGTTGCCGGTGATGGTATATCCGTCACCTGCGGGAACACCGGTCTGAGTCTCGCCGTTATATACGAGATTCTCTGCTGCTGTCGGAACTGTTGCTGTAGGAACTACGAGCTCTTCGATCGTTACTGTGAAGTCAGCTGTTGCGCCGTTTTCCCACTTGACGAGCTTGTTTGCATTGTTGTAGTGGGAGAAGAGCATCTTTGTGATGCTGAGATCATACGTTCCCTTTTCGGTCCCTCCGGGAACAACGATAGTGATCGTTCCGAGAGTATCTGTTGTCTTGTTGTTAAGACTGGCCTGTGACCAGCTGAGCTTTGCGGATGTAGCAGTCAACTCATAGTTGATATCATCATCTGTGATGTTGATATCGGGATTGGAGCATGTTATGGATTTAACACTCCAACCTTCCGGGAAGTTGACGACGTATGACACGCCGTTTACAACTACGCTTTCACTGGGTTTGAGTTCAACTGTTACTTCCTGATCTGCACTGCTTTCTGTCAGAGCTGCGGGATCCTCTACGGAGAATGTGATTCCGAGAGTGTTAGTTTCGTTCGCAGCGAAGACACCGGTCGGAAGTGCAGCAAGGACAAGAATCATGCAAAGAAGTACTGCTAAAAACCTCTTTTTCATTCTAATGACCTCCATTGATTATCTAAATAAAATACCAAACTGTTTAATGTTTCTCTTATTATACACTATTAAATCTCGACATAAAAGAGAAAAGTTGAAAAAAGAACCATTTTATGTAACTGCGGGTCGGGAAATACGTATCGATATTTCCCGGCCCCATCAAATCATGAAACTAATCGTAGACCCACTCGATCTGCTTTTGCTCTGGATAAAGATCAGCTGCCTTGATAAGTACCGTATCAAAGTTAGTGATCTCATCGTCATCGTCTACGTCGGCTGCAAACAGGTTGATAAGATCGTAACCTGAAGCCAGAGTATCATCGTAATAAAGGTCAAATGCCTTAGACAGTGTCGTATCAAAGTTGTTGATCTCACCGTCGAGGTCGTCGTCTCCCTTTATAACAAGTATGACTTCGAAAATATCATCGGGTACCGTGAAGGTGTACTGGGTATCTGATACCTTTTCGATATTCTTTACTGTGATGTACTGATCTCCTGCTGCATTGAGATATCCGATCTTGCATGCTCTGTCGCAGCTAACTGTTACGAGATGCCCTCTGATCGTGTATGTATACAGCGCGTCGTTGGTTATATCCTTGTCATCAGTATTCTCGGTGAACCTTGTGGTGTCATCGTGAGGTGCTGTGCCCGGATACGGAAGGACTACGATATCCTTGTTCTCTTCCTTGACGTCAGTGTACGTCACTCCGTCAACTGTTACGCTTGCAGTATAAACTGTCTTTGAAGGATCGGTATCATCAACAGTGATGGTAACTGCAGGATCCGTCGTCATCGTGTAGGTCTCCACGTGCTCGTCGTTGTTGAGGCATGTGAATGTGGCTGTTGCAGAGCTGTAATCATCTGCCCACTCCCAGACGGGATTCGGATTTTCCTCATCCTGTTCATCGGGTGCCGGATAGAGGTGGCCGAAGTCAATGGTGACGTTCGTTGTCTCGCCGCCCATAGCATCGACGATCTTTTCTACGAATTTAAGACCGTCTTTGATAAGCTGTTCAGCATCCCCGGCTTGCTGAAGCTTTTCGAGGTCTGCTGCGAGGCCGCTTTCATCGAAATTACCGAAGTCTACTGTGATCTTGGCATCCTTTTCAAGCACTACCTTGCTGGAACTTACTGCAAGAGTCGTTCCCGGCTCAAGGTAGATCTCGAGAGTCTCGACTGCATCAGCATCATTCAGAGCAAGAGCATCTCTTATTGCCTGACGTACGCCGGCAATATCTCCGATATCGTCGATCCTGAGGTCTTCATCAGACTGGAACTCAAGTTTCTTGCCTCCCGCCTGGAGCCAGGAGCCCTTTGCGATAACGATATAGCTGTCGTCTTCCCCTTCACTGTGAGTTACAGTCATGTTCTCTTCGTTGACGATAGCATACCAGGTATCGTGTGCGTTATCGAAACTGTCTGCCTTTGCTTTGACCATACCGTCTTCGTTCTTGATCGTGTAGGTCATGGTCGTTTCGCCGTCTACTAATGTTACGACCTTGGACTCTTCATTGAATCCATTGAAGAGAGCCTGGATGGTAGACATGGCAGAATCTTCACCTGTAACGCCAGTCTCGACCGTTCTTGTATAGTATCTCTCAGCGTCTACGTCAAGGCTTGCAACGTTTTTCATCCACATTTCCAGTGTGAAGTTACTTCTGTTGACGTGCGTGCCGCTGAACTGAAGGTCTGCATCATAGTTATCATAGACTGTACCTGTGACACTTCCGATGCCGTTCGTCTCTGTCTGAGAGGAGATCCTTGCTCTGAATTTATAGTTCTTGTCAGCTGCTTTTGTTACCTTAAGATCCGATACTGCAGGGATCAAAGGAGTATCATCGTTACTTGCAACCAGTTTATATTCACCTGTCTTGTAGAATGTGAGGCTGTAAGTTCCATCTCCGTTGTTGATCACATTATAAGAACCATCCTCAGGAGCCCTGGTAACAGATACAAGTGTGATATTTGCGTTGGTGCAAGGTCCGTATACAGGATTCCAATTAGCATCATATTCGCCTGTTGCACTCGTGAGCGTCACGGTCAGAGTTCCGTTTGCCTCATAATCGAAGGAATCGAAGTAAGTGTACTTATCGCTGTATCCTGCTGCATCCTTCATTACGCCTGCAACTACGTGGTCTCCTTCAACGACTGTGTCGCTAAGCCCCCAAGCCATAGCGTAATTTACATAATACAAATAGCTTCCGCCGTTAGTCACACCCCAGAAAGTCTTGATGGACGATCCCCACTGGGTTTCCTCGGTAGCATAACCTTCAACTCCACCTTCGAACCACTCATCGTGTGCAGCTACGAAAACGTCATCAAGAGTGATCTTTCCATCGCTGTCAGCATCCTTTACGTTGATGGACTCATTGGCTACTGCAACTGCGCCTGCATTTGTGATCGTAACGTAAACGTCTACAGGATCATGTGGCTTTACAGGAAGCTTGTCAGCGGCCGGAATAGCGAGATAATACTGATCCGCAGACGTCCAAGAACCCTTACCGAATGCGTTCTTTATAGGAGCAAAGGCACGAGCGGTCCCGCAGTAGGATTTGGGAAGAGTCACATCGAATGCCCCGTTCTTTAATTCGACGTCTACTCCAGGCTGAACGGTCTCATCAGTCGCATTGGGAACGTCTGATATTTCACCCCAGATAAAACCTTTGTAGGTCGTGGTGTTTTTCGGAACATAATGTAGCAGGACATTGTCGCCGTCCAGCATACATGTCGTTCCCTCTTGGGGAGTGAACATTCCAAATCCACTGCCGTCAGCTTTAATGGCATTGACGTCATTTCCATCATATGGGATATTTGCTGTCGTATCGGCATACACCGTATTCGATCCCGGCATTACGGGTGCCGCGATTAACACCATGACCACGGCTAAGATCATGGCCGTTATACGTTTGATTCTCGATCTCATAAAAGATCCCCTCCTAATATCACATTAGAAATAATAAATGATAGCGGAATAAATAAATATAACACTAACTAGAGCGGGTATTCCGCTCCTGATTAATCTATTTTATGTAATAATTCCACAAGTGTCAATAATTTCGCTGAAAAAAGATGCAATATAAATAAGAAAAATATTTATATAGTCATTATCCGCAAAATTGTATAAAAAATGCAGCCGGGCAATGCCCGGCTGCTCAATGATCATGAAATGATCTTGACGTTATTAAGTTTCAAGCTAGAGCCAAAACCAGTCGAATTCCATCTTTCCGAGGGCTACCGCCTTCATCATGATAGTATCGAAGTCATTGAATTCACCGTCGTCGTCAACGTCCATGGCAAAGAGCTGGACATCGTCCGGTTCCATCTTTCCGAGCGCCGTTGCTTTTGCCGTGATAACGTCGAAGTCTGTGAACTCTCCGTCTCCGTCGGCATCGCCTTTGACTACGAGTATGAGTTCATCAACGCCGGCAGGGATCAGGAATATATGACTTGTTCCTTCCTCACCTACAGCCTGATTGTGCTGTGAGAGTTCGACGTATTCGCCGTTTACCTTGTATCCGACTTTGCAAGGAGCATCGAATTTGACAACGAGCATTCCGCCTGATACGACGTATGCATCGCCGAGAACGTCTTCAGGATAAGCGATGACGCGGACAGTGTTTTCAACTGTCATCGTATCTTTGTACTCCACACCGTCGAGCTCTACGCAGGCCTCGTAAGTGATAGTGCTGTCAGTTCTGTCTACGACTTCTATATCTTCGTCCTTAAGATCGCAGAAATGTTCTTCATTGCGCTCGCAAACGAAGTGTGCCGTTGCGCTTCTTAAGTCGTTTGCCCAAGTCCATTCAGGTTCCTTCCAGAGATGTCCGAGTGCCGGTATATCCTGAACGTCCTTTGTCTGAGTAGCAAAGGCTTCGTTTTTGAACTCTGCCGTATAGGTCGTCGTTCCCATCTCATCGCAGGAGGCAGGTGTCTTTTCGACGCTTGTCGTCTTGGCTGTTTCTGTCTCGAAGTGGTCAGGATCGTCCTTACATACTCTTGTAGCTGTGACTTCAGAGTTGTCGTCTGACCATTCATAGGTCGGCTCATCCCAGTCGTGGATATGCGCTTCTATGGTGTAAACTTCTTCGCTTCCATCGAAGTTGTCGTTGGACTCGACAGTCTTTACGGTGACTGTTCTGGGTTCTTCAACGTTTGCGGTGAAGCGGAGCTTGAAGATAGCTTCGCCCTTTTCCACTCCGTCAAGATCTGCAAATGCAAATCTGAAGTATCCTGCATCGGCCTCAATGGTGTATGCCGTGTGGCTGAGTTCTGATTCGTAGCCTGCGAACGTTACTGTAGCCGGATCAAACTCTACTTCATAGAATCCGTTGTAAGTAACGTCATCCGCTGCTTCCACAGTGATCTCCGCATTGTACGTTGTCTCATCCTGAGGCTCTACGTCAATGGATCTGACGGCGTCTTTATCTAACTCGTCTCTTACGGACTCAACTGCGCTGTCAAGACCTCCGTCTGCAGGCTGAGCCTTCTTGAGTGGATCGTTTACGATCCTGGTCATGAATCTTGAGCTGTCGTCAAGAACGACGTCAGTCTTTTCTGTCTCGGACTCATCGTTAAGACCGATGAGATGCTTTTCGGCGTCATTGTAAAGTCCGCCTACCGGCCATACCTTATCCGCGAAAGAACCGAGGTTGAAGATCGAACCTTCATGATAGAGATCGTTAACGAAAATGATGTCTACTTTATCGGCTGCTTCTACGTATCTGCTCCAGTAAAGATCGGTTCCGTCATAATAGAGGGACTGGAAGTAGAATGTATCAGTGCTGTATCCTAAGTTGCCCATCACTGTGGGGACGAAGTTTGCATAGCTTCCCTGATAAGGCAGGAATCCTGCGTTGATCAGGTTTCCGTTCACGTCAATGAGGAAGTACCAATCGCTATAGCCGTAGGAGGTCCTTACTGACTCTTCGAAGGCGATACCGACGAGCTCTGCTCCACCGGTATATTCACTGAAGTCGAAGGCTCCTTCATAGTCGCCTGTGGTCACATCGACTATGACAACGTAAGGTCCGTATACGCCCATGAGGAAGTTCCTTCCGAGCCTGTTGGCAGGAGCGAGATCCATATATGCGATCTCATCGCTTCCGCCGACCTGCGTTGCCTCGAAGGTCTGATCGTTGACGATATAGAGATCTGAGAGCAGATCACTGGAATCGAAGGTCGCCGCATAGAAGTTTCCGTTCTTTGCATAGGCTGCGCTTGCAAGTTCAAGATGTGCGTCTTCTTCTGTCAGCTTCTCATATTCGGGAAGAGTTCCCGTGTTGAACTCGGAGAACCATACTGCTCCTTCCTCGTCCCACACTAAACCTCTTAAGTCACGGTCTATGACCATAAATGTGACTTCGCAGTCGGCAGAGCCGCTGGGATCTGCCACGGAAGTTGCGGTAATGATTGCGCTGCCTTCGGCAACACCTGTTACGACTCCGTTTTCATCGACCGTAGCTATCGTTTCATCGCTTGAAGTCCAAAGGACTCTCTGATCGTCATAGCCCCAAGGATAGACCACTGCAGACAGTTTGAATGAGTTGCCGACGACGCTGGTCACCGAGCTGTCGCTGAGGCGTACTTCGACAGGATCGTCGAACTCGTCTTTGTTGAGGTTGATCCTTGCCGTCGTAACGTTTGCAGCATAGTCCCAGACCTCGACCTCAAGGTGATCGGACACCGTGGATCCTTCGACTGTGACTATGTAGTCCTGTCTGTCGAAAGTGTCGGGAGAAGCCTTTGCATCTTCTCTTGCACCCTTTTCATAAATAAGGGTACCGTCTTCGTCGTATACGAAGAATGCTGCGATATATCCGTTGTCTCTTGCAGAAACTGTGACGAGAGCCTGGTCTCCCATCCTTGCTCCGAATACAGAGGTCAGTTCCGGAGCATTGTCATCAACGGTGAAGGCCATCATCATCGAAGGATAGACCATAGACCAGTCGATGACGCCGGTCTCGTGATCCTGATAATATTCAGGTGCGAGATAGAATCCAAGTATCATAGTGTCTCCGTCTTCGAAATCAGTCGGTCTGTATCCGAATCCGGTGGAAGTGGCTGTATTCATCCACTTAGCCTGGTTCTGATGGTAGTATGCAGAGTAAACGTTGGATCTCTGAGCGGTCTCGCGGACCACCTCGCCTTCTGCGTCATAAACGACGTATCTGTATCCTACGCTGTTTCTGCAGATTAAAGACACCATTTTGCCCATGGCTCTCAACGGAAGTGAACCGATAGCA
>CAZTHD010000023.1:0-10853 GCA_964613315.1 uncultured Oscillospiraceae bacterium
TGACTGATTACGGAATGAGCAGCTATCGTTATCCATGGGTCAGTTTTCAAACTAAAATAAAGGCAGTTGTGATAGACGAAGGTGTTACGACTATAGGCAACTATGCTTTCTATAACTGCTATAATATCGAGTCGATATCGATACCGGACACCATAGTTTCTATAGGAGACGGCGCTTTCCAGAAGTGCAGCGCATTAAAAGAACTGGTTCTTCCAAGCAGTCTTGAGTCTTTAGGATCATATGCTTTTGCAAGTTGTTCTTCCATCGAATATGCTGAGCTTCCATACTCTCTCCAGGAAACAGAAAGAAGTATCTTTTATTCCTGTACCAATCTTAAGACGATCGATATATACAGTTATATGGAGAAAATCGAGACCTCATCGTTTTCCGGGTGTACGTCTCTTGAAACCGTAAATATTCATACGTATACTATCGTTTCCATAAAAAATGAGGCTTTTTCAGGCTGTACTTCGCTTACCAAGATCGATTTAAAAGATCCCTTGGAATATATAGGATCAGATGCTTTTTACAATTGCAGCAGTCTTGCATCGATAGATCTTCCTGATACGCTTACTACTTTAGGTGTAGATGCCTTTGAATCCTGCAAATCTTTAGTATCAGTTAAGATACCCTCAAGCTTGACCACGGTCACAGGCTTTAGCAAATGCAGTAATCTTAAAAATGTTTCATTGCCTGCAAGCCTCAAATCGATAGGCAGTTCTGCATTTTATGGATGCACTGCACTCGAACATATCGATATCCCTGACAATGTGCAGACTATAGGCGAGAGTGCATTCCGTTACTGCTATGCTCTTCAGGAAATAGATTTTCCGGCTTCATTAAATACTTTAGGTAGTTATGCGTTTGAAGGATGCCGTTCGCTTACGTCTGTCGATATACCAAGCGGTATAAATGAATATGGCATGAGTATCTTCAACGGATGCACCGCACTTACCGATGTCACCCTTCCAGGTGATATTCCATACATTGAAATGTCAATGTTTTCAGCCTGCTCAAGCCTTGAGCATATAGAACTTCCTGAATCCGTAACTGCTATATATAACGGTGCTTTTGCCAATTGTACGGTTCTTAAGACTATTACCATGTACAACGGTGTCAAGAGTATCGGACCTCAGGTGTTTGAAAAGAGTTTAGCTCTAAGTGATATCTACTATCACGGAACTCCGGAAGAATTTGCATCGATAAATGTATCCGATCAAAGCAATGGGTCGTTTTTATCTGCAACTGTTCACTATATGACCTGGTCGACTGAAAAAGAGTATCAGGGGATAATGAAGCAGGGTCTCGGATGGACTCTTAAATGGTGGCTTAGCTGTTCAGTTGACGAAAATGAAAGCTTTCTTCCGTATTATGACGTTACGCTCGAAATATACCTTACCGGTGAAAATACCAAAGCAGGCAGCATAGATCTTCTAGGCGATAACGGAGAGCTCCTTCGCCCGTGGCTCGATGAAGTTGAAGGTCTTCAAATAGAGAATATAACGTCTTTGACTATTATGGGCAGCACCATTAATCCCATAACCATATCTGCCGATGCATTTAAAGATCATACAGGTCTGAAAGATCTGTACATAAAACAAGTAGATAATATAGGGGATCGGGCTTTCTTCGGATGCACATCTCTAGATACCATACATAATGACAGCAGAATGCTTCAATCGATAGGCGTATCTGCATTTGAAACGGATAATAAACTGCATGGATTCATGATGTCTAACTGGGAGCTTAAAAGTGTAGGAGACAGAGCTTTTTACGGATGCAGCAGTTTAGGAAGATTGTATCTTCTGAACAATGTAGAGTTTATAGGAGAGGATGCTTTTACGGGATGCAGCAATATGACAGCATTGGTATATGATCTATCCTATGCATTTGTATATACTTCATTCAATAATATTCCTTTTGAGATAATTGATAATCCCCGTCCTCGGCTGACTGTAGATGCCACGGACACATATGGATATACGGCATATTTTCATGAAGCGATGTTCTGGGAGAATAACGGTCTGGATCTTGACCTTGCAAGATTATCATCTCTTATGTGTGCCTATGCAGGAAGTGAGTCTGCAGAAGGAATCGTAAATTTCTACCAAAAACTTGATATTCCGAAATGCAACGTTGCTGTAGGAAATTACTACGGCGTACCTATTGATGTTCAGACCATAAGCGATGTGCATCAATACCTGGCATATTCCTTTGCTTTCAGAAATGTGACGATGGAAGGCGGTGAAGACGGATACTTGCTTATTATCAATGCAAGGGGATCTGTGCCGCTGCAAGAATTCATCAAAGACAGGTTTACAACTGCCTCTGAAATTTTTTACGGGCAGAAAGCATACGATATGCCGTATCAGTTTTATGACAGGATTATGACCGGTTTGTCCGAATTTTTAAGCAGTCATTCCGAACTTACTCAAAGTCCGTTAAAGATCCTTGTATGCGGTCACAGTCTCGGTGGAGCTGCTGCAAACCTTGTCGGCGCAAATCTTATAAGAAACGCTGAGTATTCTCCATGGAATTATGATAAAGATGACGTTTATGTATATACTTTTGGAGCAATCGATTCTATAGCGACAAACGGTTTCACAGTGTATTCGGGATTCGACAATATCTACAACATTTACAATGTATATGATACCTTTGGCCCCGGAACAACAAGTTTCTTACACGAAAAGATCTGGACTACAACTGCGAATAGTATGATCGGAAAGTTCGGTTATATGTATTTGTTTGCAAACGATTTCACTAATGGGGAAGATCCGGTCATTGATCCGGATTCAAAGAATCACATTATACAAGGATATATGGAGGTACTATTTACGAAACCATATATCATAAGTAATGAGCCGGTAAACAGATATCGTGTTGGATGCCCCGTAGACGTCGATGTCTATTATAATGGCGAGCTTGTATGCAGAATAGCTAATGACATAGTCGATGAAGATCTTACAATTATACCTGCGTGGGTGGTAGACGACGTGAAATACTTCGTCATACCGCAAAACGACAATTACAGGGTAGTTATAACTGCAAGAGACGAGGGCACGGTAAACTGCTCTATAGAAAAGGGCGGATCCGAATCCCCCGAGGCAATATATTTCGAGGATATAAGTATAGAAGCAGGAGATATCCTCACTTCTGATTACTTTGAGTACGATATATTGGAAGAAGTTCATTTGTATCTTGATGACGGAACTGACGTTACAGAGATACCAGGAGTCAGCCTTGCTGAGTACAATGGAGACATGATCAATGTCATTCCTTACGTGTCAGATGAGATCGTGGGTTATGGTATATTCCCTGATCTTCGCGAAGTTTCCGTGCCTTTAGATATCCCCTGCAAAGTCGGGTATTATGACGAGACCAGCGAGAAGTATATAGCTATAGAACCTATAGTGTATATAAGCAATGCCGCTTTCATATTGCCAGAAGGTATAGATGAGGTGATACTTGTCGTAAAAGGCGACGTAGACCTCAGCGGTGAATTCGATTTCTTCGATGTGGTCACGGCAAAAGCAATGGATCTTTATCCTGATGAGTCATATTCTCCGGTTCAGCTGTTTGCTGCCGATGTAGACGATGACGGAGATTTCGGATTTTTCGATGTGATCCTCATCAAAGCAGCTGACCTTGGAAAGACTCTGCTGAGCTGGTAGGGATCCGGAAGGAGAGTAGATCTTGAGTACCGAAAACGTAAATCCTGAAGAAATTTCATACGTAGCCTTTATTAGCTACAGGCATAAAGATCTTGACAGAAACACTGGGGTCAAAGTGCAGCGCTGCATCGAGAGATATACTGTGCCGAAAGATCTTAGAGATATGGCCGGTGGAAAGAAGCTTGGCAAAGTCTTTAGAGACGAAGACGAGCTTCCTTTATCATCGTCTCTTTCAGACAGCATCACCTATGCTCTTGATCACAGCAAGTTCCTCATCGTCATATGTACTCCTGATTTGCCTCTTTCAAAGTGGTGCGAACAGGAGATAAGATACTTCCTTAGCACCCACGACAGGGACCATATCATCACGGTCCTTGCAGACGGCACGCCCGATGAGTCTTTTTCACCGCTTCTCCTTAAAAAGTTTGATGAAGAAGGGAACGTCATAGGCGATACGGAGCCCTTGGCTGCAAATATAGCGGCCGAGACGGACAGGCAAAGATGGAAACTCTTTGCAAAGGAAAAATACCGCATATTAGCAGCCCTGATCGGCTGCGCATTCGATGAGCTTTACAAGAGAGAGCAAAGGTACAAAAGGCGCAGGAACTTTGCTTTAGGGTCGATGGCTGCCGCTATAGTACTGTCTTTCATGGGAGTTCTCATAAACCGCAATGCGGAGATCAAGAGGAACTATGAGCAGGCTCTTCGCAATCAGTCCATGTACCTTGCTGCCGAGTCAGACGCTTTGCTGAGCGAAGGGGACAGGCTCAGCTCCATTGCTCTTGCAATTGAAGCGTTACCTTCGGAAAAAAGTGACAGACCGCATGTTTCCAAAGCGGAGTACGCTCTTGCAAAGAGCGTTTACGCCTATTCAAACGATTGGAACAGAAGCTGGAAGAGCACCTACGTCGTAAACAGCGCGCTCAAGCATTCGAACGACATCCTTTCTTTCATAGTCAGTGACGATCATGATAAAGTTATCTCCATGACCAGAGACAGTGTCATAAATGCATGGGATACGAAAAAGAACGTGATGCTTTGGTCTATGCAGATCGAAGATCACAATTACGCCGGTCTTGTGGGATTTCTTGATGACGGAACGGTGATCGTTCATTCATCGGGAGTCATATACTTTTTAAATGGTCAAAGCGGGAGCGTAAAATACGAAAAGCATTTATCTGAAGAAGGACGCTTCGTAGCCGTCTCCGCTGCGATGCTCTCCGAAAACGGCAAGAGGATTGCCGTATCATGCAATTACGGCATATACGTTTTCGATACGGAGACAGGAGCAATCATCTGCTATATAGAGTGTCCTGAGGATAGCACGCTTGATGTTCTTGATATATCTTCTGAAGGAGATAAGATAGCAGCGGGATATTCCCAAAGGAGCTTCAGTTACCTCTACTCAGGTATCAAAGTATTTGATGCAGACAGCGGTGAGATTATATATGACTTTGATTCGTTCTCAGTAGATGAGATGTATTTTGTCGATGCGCTGATCTGTGACGGAGATCTAATGTCGGTCTCCTACGGACCATATCTGGAGAACTACAGCGGGACCGTTGAAGACGTCCTTTTGATGGATTTTGGTGAAAACGATCACTATCTGTCAGTATTCGATCTAAAGACGGGGAAGAGGCTTTGGGAGATCTCAAGTAAATACAACTCTTCAAACAACAATCACAAAACGATATATACGGACGATCTGGGCGAAGATCCTCTTCTTATCAACGTATATTCCAATTACCTTGACATCGTGGATATAAAGGACGGCAAGGTGCTTACTCATGCGGAGTATCCCTCCGTTATAGTGCAAGCTGCAGTATATAACAATGCTGTCCGTTGTATCACCCAGGACGGAGGTCTCAGCAATATCAAAGCAGGGGACAAAGACTGGGTAGTGATCTATTCCTTCGTAAATAACATAGGAGGAGTGGAACTCGGTCCCGATGATTTTTGGATAGTCCAATATAATTCGGAGTCCATCCTTCATTACGGGTTGATCATACCGGACCCTTCGTGGGTGAAGATCAAAGACGATATAACGGATGGTAAGGCAAGAGCGGATTTTTACGGTAACAAGTCGATCTTCGACGGGGACAGTTTTGTAGTCGAATCAAACAGCTGGACAAAATTCCTTTATTACGATCCTGAAGTGAAGGAACTTAAATACTCAGAGCTAAGTGACACGTTAGATGATGATGGTTTTTCCTATTCCTTCAAGCCGCTTAGGCTGAGCAATGGGATATTGAGCCTTGTAAAGACTTCTTATAACAGCATTGCCGAACTATGGAACGTGGATCTTGAAACAGGTGAAAAGGATGTCTTTTCTTATTCGGAAGGGCAGGACGAGTTTATCGCAGTACTGGGGGACAGTTCAGTACAGGAATGGTATGGGATCATAAAAGTTTTGACTGAAGATTGGGACTATCAGTATTATTTCGCATCCTTTGATTACGGATTCAATGTTAATAACAAAGTGCTCCTCAAAAAAGGATCCTATGCATCGGTAGGAGAGTATTGGGATAAGGACGGTCACGTATATATCAAATTCTCAGACAGCGATTCAGCTTTTGAAGTGGATCTTAAGAGTTTCACTGCAGCAGAATGCAGCGGAGATTTGGGCGATGCACTGTCATCTATCAAATATTCCGAATTTAAACACCGTATAACTTATGACAAAGGCAGCAGAATGACGGCAGTGAATACGGGAGACAGGATCGCCGTATTCGATAAAGATCGTAAACTTATCACTACCATAAATGGTTCTGCAGATATCATATCCGTATCCTTTGCCGAAAGTGGCAGGTATATTTTAGCTCTGTGCAGAGACAATCAGATCAGAAGATACGATACGAAGTCAGGAGAGCTTTTCAGCAGATGCGACGTTGATTTCGACTCTTCATATATCTTTCCTGAAGATGTCAGATGGACTGAAACTGATAAGGGCTTTATGATCATGACCTTCGATAAAGAATGCGCTTTCCTTATCAGCGAAGATGACTGGGATATATTTGCAAAGATCTCAAGATGTACAGGCTATCTGCCTTCTGATGACTTCTTTGTCATGATACCCAGCAGCCTTGATTTTTATGAAAGCGGTGGTTTTAAACGGCACACGACAGATAGTTTAGTATCGTACGGCAAAGAGATCCTCGGTGGATGGGAACTCTCCGAAGCCCAAAAGATGAGATATGGTATGGAATAACTGGTTCCGGGGCGTCAGCCTCGGGCTTTTTTTGAGTTATAAATATTTCACTTGAAAAAATGTAAAGAAATGCTATAATGGTATCAAATGATACTATATCACAAGGGGAGGAATACGGGATGGAAGGGGATAAGAATTCTCGTATTGAAAAGGAATTAGAGGTAAGGGCATATTTACAGAATTTGCAGTATGCACTTAGTAATGGGGCAAAGATAGAGTTCCAAGTGAGCAGACGTGTTGATAATAATCGGGATGAGATTCACACAAACCAATATACAGTCGGCAAACTCTTTCCAAATGAGAATCCGATAGATGCCTTAAAAAGGGAATTATTGAGTCTTACAGTAGAAAATTATATCCAAACAGTTAAGGATCTTCGTTTTCCGAACAGAAGCGAAATGCGTGAATTTGGCAAAGTATATAATGGAATAGAAGACGTATACATAAAGATCCGGGTAGAATTATTCGGTCAATTTGGAAATGCAACTACATTCGTAATGTCTTTTCATTTCGCAGAAAAAGCTTTCACACCTGAAATGTTTCCATATGGAAAAAGTTGACAGGAGAATATAAATGGATATGACTATAATTAAAAGTGAAAAAAGATTGTGCACATGCTGCATGGAAGAACACATTGTTAAAACCGTCATTTTAAAGGAGCATACGATTTTTAAAAATCAAAATGTATCTTATGATGCAACATATTTTTATTGCGATAATGCAAATGAATATTATATGGATGAGGAACAGATCCAAATTAACGATATAAATATGAAAGACGCATATCGCAAAACGCAAGGTTTGTTGACATCTAAAGAAATAAATAATATCAGAAGAAAATACAGTATATCTCAAAGTGATTTATGTGCTCTTCTTGGTTGGGGTGGGAAGACAATTACAAGATACGAAAGCCATCAAGTACAAGACAAAGCACACGATTCAATTTTAAGAAAATTAGACAATGATCCCGAATGGTTTATCTATTTGCTGAAAGAGAACAAAAGTTATTTTACGGAAGACTTGTAT
Source organism: uncultured Oscillospiraceae bacterium (assembly GCA_964613315.1). Lineage (GTDB taxonomy): Bacteria > Bacillota > Clostridia > Peptostreptococcales > Anaerovoracaceae > RUG13409. Next base: position 7,909 of record CAZTHD010000023.1, read on the forward strand.
AGTAAGTATCTCAAAAAGGCGACGGATCTTTATGAATCGGATAAAGACATGTATTTAAGAAAAGCCATCGAAGCAAGTTATGCACCATATCATGGGAAGAATGATTTTAATGGTAATACGGATCTATCTTTAGATAAAGTTGTTGATGTGATAAGATATTTCGCTTCAAATATCAAAAATCTATATAAGGTAAAATTAATGAAACTTATGTGGTATGCTGACGCTTTTTCATATAAAGAAAGAGGTTTTGCAATAACCGGATTGGTATATAAAGCGCTTCCCATGGGTGCCGTACCTATAGAGCACAATTCGATTATAGATCTTAAAAATGTACCTTGCGAAGAAGTTGAAATGGGAGAGACTATAGCGTACCGTTTTTGTATATCCGGAGTAAATGATTTTCCATCACTGTCACCGGATGATATAGAAATACTCGATCGCATCATAAAAAAACTCGGAAAAATGACTAAAGACGAGATAGTGTCTTTTATGCATAAAGAAGATGCATATATTAAAACGGCCGAATTTGATGTAATAAAATTTAAGTATGTAAAGAGTTTAAGGATTTAAGCGTAGTGTTGTAGACGGAATCATATTACAACAAAAAGAAGATAATATAGGGTAATATATTAATGACTTTTGAAGAACTTCTCGAAAGAGACGGACATTTGGTATATAGGACAAGAGGGGTGAGCATGGAGCCCATGCTCAGACAGGACAGGGACCTGGTCATGATCAGCGTCCCTACTTCGCGCCTTAAGAAATACGACGTAGCTCTGTACAAAAGAGGGGACAGCTACGTACTGCACAGAGTCATAGGCGTAAAAGAAGACCGGTATTTGATCCGAGGTGATAATACCTACAGCATCGAAGAAGTGCCATTTGAGGCCGTAATAGGTGTTCTCACGGGTTTTCAGCGTAAAGGCAGGGAATATACTGTAACGAATAGTATTTATCAGTTTTATGCTAAGTTTTGGAACTTTATATATCCTTTACGTGCGGGGTGTATGATCATAAAAAGAGTTGCCGTAAGCACAGCCAGGAAACTCGGCATATTGCCTTTTCTAAAAATGCTTTTCAGCCCATTAAGAAAGTGGCGGTAAGCGGCAAAGTAAGGTATAATAAAGTATTAGTGTATAGTTACAGATAATTGGGATATGGAAACTAAAAACAAAAAAATGGGAAAGATCATCCTCTTCATACTTCTTTTGATACTTGCCATTGCGGCAGTGCTTTTCGCTATACCTAAAACAGGCATCTGCTGCCGTATCTTCGGTCATGATATTTATCATGAGATCAAAGATGAACCGACCTGCAAAGAAGAAGGTGTTGCGAGGATCAAATGCCGTAAGTGCGGCAAGACTCTTGACGTGATACAGGTTGAGAGAAAAGAGCACAACTACAAAGACGGCGTATGTACCGTATGCGGAGAGAAGGATCCCACGTACCTGCCTGAGATAGAAACGGATACTGATAAACCGAGCGGCAATACTACGCCAGGCAGCAATACTGCTCCCAGTAATAATACTCCATATACACCGCCGTATACGCCTCCGAGCAATAACGATCAGGGCAGTACGGTCGAACCGGGCGGAAGCGGTTCGGAAGGTGGAGAGGATCCTCAGCCTACAGGAAACGGCGGAGCATATATCAACGAGAACGGAGATATAGTTCTCCCGGAGCTTCCCTGATGACAGGTGTCTACAGACTGGCAGATCTTAATATATCGATAACGTCTATCTACGAAGAAGTACATAATATGCTAAAAGATTATGTATCTTCTTCGTATTTTATTGATTTCAGCGTTTCTACTGATCAGGATGACATAGATCATGAAAGGGAGAAGTCGGCAAAGGAAGATGAAAAAGAAGGGATAACTTTAAGAGTTTTCAAAGACGATTACCTTGAGACTCTTGCAGTATACAGACAGATAGCAGATAAACTGCCTTCGTATTCGGCATTCCTCTTTCACGGTTGCTGCATAGGGATGGACGGTGAAGCATATCTCTTTACTGCCAAAAGCGGCACTGGCAAGAGCACCCATGCAAGGCTTTGGAGAGAACTTTACGGTGATAAGGTCATGATGATCAACGACGATAAGCCCATCATCAGATCAAAAGAAGGCGTGCCATATATCTACGGTACGCCCTGGGATGGCAAGCATCACCTAAGCAGCAATATATCGCTTCCTCTTAAAGCAATTTGCATACTTGAAAGAGGAGAAGAAAACAGTATAGTAAAGATAGGTTTTAAAGAGGCATATCCTATGCTGCTCCAGCAGGGGTACAGACCGGGAAGTGGTGAAGCCCTTTCAATGCATCTTTCAAATCTTGATAAATTAAAGGATAAAGTGTCTTTCTACAGACTTAAATGCAATATGTCAATAGATGCGGCAAAGACCGCATATGAGGGGATAAAAAATGAAACTTAGCAAGGATTTCATACTTCACGTAAGCGATGACGAGACCATACTGGTACCGGTAGGGTCTGCGGGCTTTTCAGGTATAGTGAGAGGCAACAGTACCCTTGGCAAGATACTGGAGCTTCTTAAGGAAGATACCAGCGTTGAGAAGATAATAGCAGATATCAGCTCTATGTATGAAGGACCCGTAGACGTCATAGAAGCAGACGTAAAGAATGCCATAGATAAATTAAGAGAGATTGGAGCTCTTGATGAATAAAAGCAGTATTCGCTGGATATCTAAAGTCCTCGGATTCAAAAAAGCATATATACTTGTTCTTACCATAGCCGAGTCTCTGTACGGAGGCTCGGGAGTTCTTTATGCCATTCTTTTAAGGAACGTGGTAGATGCAGCAGTTGCCAAAGACCAGGCCCTCTTTACGAGACATATGCTTTATCTTTGCCTTTTGGCCATTGTACAGATACTTTTAAGAGCGCTTCTGAGGTGGCTTAATGAGCTGTCCAAATCAAGTTTTGAAAATAC
>CAZTHD010000024.1:0-10831 GCA_964613315.1 uncultured Oscillospiraceae bacterium
CGGTCCTCAGCACTCAGGTCCCTGAATCCATGCTCACGATGTTTTTCGGAACCTGGCTGACCCTGTGCGGAGTAACGAGATTCTCCCAAAGTCTTTACGTCAGCAGATTCAACCCGAGAGACTGGTCCAAGATAGTACCTCTTTCGTTCATATCGACCATGCTCGGCGTCGTGATGATGCTCCCATGGATCGTGACCAGCGTTATGCCTTTGATGCTCGTCGGAGGAGCTTTCCTTCTCGACGGTCTTTCCATGATCATATACGCCATGTACATGAAGGATTCTACCCAGGATATGGCTGTAGGTGAGGCGAGGGCAAAGGCTAGAGCTGAGGCAAGAAAAGAAGAGCACGAAGCAAAGCTTGCTGAAAGAGAGCGCCTCCGCAACCTTTCAAAGGAAGAGAGAGAAAGAGAAGAAAAGAGAAGGCGCAAAGCTGAAAGAGCCGAGGAAAAAGCAAAAGCCCAGGCAAGGGCAGAAGCAAGGGCTGCTTTAAGAGAAGCGGTGAGGCCTGTTGAAGAGCGTACCATAAAGCTTGAAGACAAAGAGGTACAGGAGATCAACGAACAGGCAGAAGATGGCGGCGAGACCCTTGTCAGCGACGCTTCCATGATCCCTGATATGCCCGCAAGAGTAAAACCTGAATATATACCAAGCTTAAGGTCTGAAAGGATAGAAGAGGAAAAGCGCGAAGTCGTAAAGATAGACAAGCCCATACTCAATGCGGTGAACCTCGAAGAGCTCGAGGGCAAAGGCCCCGCAGTGGAATTTGAGAAGGTTCAGCTTCCCGAGATCGAATTCGCTTCCGACAAAGAGACCATAGACAGAGAGAGCCTTATAAGGGATCTTGAAAGGATGAATACGGATGCCGGCGAAGCGGTCACCTACGAAAAGGTCGATCTTGACTCCATAGCTGCGGAACCCCGTGAAGAGGTATTCGAAGACGACGGCACTAAATTCACCCAGACCCTCGATTTCTCATGGGTAGGAAAAGTAAACGAGGAACTCAACAAAGAGGACGGAATATGAAACAAACAACAATGCTCCTTATAATGGACGGTTTCGGATTGGCGCCTGAAGGCCCCGGAAACGCCATAAAAGCGGCGAATACGCCGAATTTAGACAGACTTTGGGATACTTACCCGCACACCCAGCTTTATGCCAGCGGAAAGGCCGTAGGACTGCCTGAAGGCCAGATGGGAAACTCAGAGGTAGGCCATACCAACATGGGCGTCGGCAGGATAGTCTGGCAGGAGCTTTCAAAGATAACCAACGAGATAGAAAACGGGGAATTCTTCGAAAACGAAGTGCTCTCTGAGCTCATGGACCATATCGCCGAAAAGCAGGAGGAGTTCAAGGCCGTAAGGGGAGACGTAACGGACGGAAGGCCTAGTGCCCTTCACCTCATGGGACTTCTTTCCGACGGCGGAGTACATTCCCACAACAGCCATCTTTATGCCCTTCTTGAAATGGCTAAGAGAAAGGGTGTCAAAAAAGTCTACGTGCACTGCATACTGGACGGAAGAGACGTACCTCCATCCTGCGCCGAAAAATACATAGAAGAGCTTCAGGAAAAGTGCAAAGAGATAGGCGTTGGAGAAATAGCCACCATAGCTGGCCGTTTCTATACCATGGACAGAGACAAGAGATGGGACCGCGTCGAAAAGTCCTACAGGCTCTATACTGAGGGCAAGGGACGCCTCGCGGAAACGGCTGAAGAGCTCATGGAAATGGCCAGAAAAGAAGGGGAGACCGACGAGTTCGTAGTTCCCGGCATAGTGGCTCACTGCAAAGAATGCGATTGCAAGCTTCCTTACTGCCAGAAAGACGATCACACCATACAGGACGGCGACGGAGTCGTATTCTTCAATTTCAGGCCCGACAGGGCAAGGGAGATAACGAGGTGCTTCGTAGATCCTGATTTCGACGGATTCGAAAGAGAAGTCGTGCTCAAGGATCTTCACTACGTATGCTTTACCCAGTATGATGCGACCATACCCAACGTAAAAATAGCATTCCCGCCTCAGAGTCTCAAAAACACTCTCGGAGAGTACGTCAGCGATCTTGGCAAAAAGCAGCTTCGCATTGCGGAGACTGAGAAGTATGCCCACGTTACTTTCTTCTTCAACGGAGGCATAGAAGAGCCATATCCGGGAGAAGACAGGATACTTGTCGCATCTCCTAAAGTTGCGACTTACGATCTCCAGCCTGAGATGAGCGCCTACGAAGTCACGGACAAGGTCCTTGAAAGGATAAGGTCCGGAGAGCTCGATCTCATCATAATGAACCTTGCGAACTGCGACATGGTAGGGCATACGGGAGTTTTCTCGGCAGCGGTAGCGGCGGTGGAAGCCGTTGACAGCTGCGTGGGGAAGATAGCGGAAGCCATAGAGGAAACAGGGGGACATCTTCTCGTAACAGCGGACCACGGCAACGCCGACGTCATGCTTGACGAAGAAGGAAACGTGGTGACGAGCCACTCTACGAATCCCGTTCCCCTCATCTACGTCGACAAAAACATAATAGGAAAAGGCTACAGCCTTCACGAAGGAGCTCTTTGCGATCTTGCTCCGACGCTCCTTCAGCTCATGGAACTTCCCGTTCCGGCAGAGATGGAAGGAAAAAGCCTCATTGACTAAATGATAAGGATAAACGAATTTAAAATCAGAGCTTTGGAGAAAACAGACACGCTCCCGGCAAAGGTAGAAAGAAGACTTCATCTTCCTCCAGGGGGAGTGAAGTCTTTTTCCATTGCAAGAGAAAGCATAGACGCAAGGCAAAAGCCGGAAGTCTTCAAAGTATACAGTCTTGATATAGAGGCAGGGATAAGCGACGAGCAGCTCCTAAGAGCCTGCAAAAAGGCAGGCCTTAAGGCTGAACCTTCGCCGAAGAGAAAAGAGATCGAGATCCCGGACGGAAAGGACCTTGGCTTTAGACCCGTCATAGCGGGCTTTGGCCCCTGCGGTATGTTCGCAGCCCTGACCCTTGCAAAGGCAGGCGCAAAGCCCATAGTCCTCGAAAGAGGCCCTTCCATGGATGAGAGGGTAAAGGCAGTAGAGCGCTTCTGGGAAACTGGAGAACTAAACCTTAAGGCCAACTGCCAGTTCGGAGAAGGAGGCGCCGGAACTTTTTCCGATGGAAAGCTAACCACCGGCACAAGATCTGAATATCAGCGCTTCGTCCTTGAGGAGTTCGTAAGGATGGGCGCTTCTCCCGAGATATTGTACAAGCAAAAGCCCCATATAGGGACCGACGTCTTAAGAACGGTAGTCGTGAGCTTAAGGAAAGAGATAGAGTCCTTAGGCGGAGAGATACGCTTTTGCACGAAGCTTGAAAGCTTGGAAGCAAAGGATGGTAAACTCATCTCAGTAAAGCTCGAGGACGGAAGCGTTTTGGAAACTAAGAGCCTCATCCTGGCTCTTGGGCACTCCGCAAGGGATACGGTAAGAGCTCTTCATGAACTAGGCCTTGATATGGAAAAAAAGCCATTTTCCATGGGCGTCAGGATAGAGCATCCCCAGTCAGTCATAGACAAAGCCCAATACGGAGCTGATGCAAAGGATCTTGGCCTAGGGCCTGCCGATTACAAGCTCAGCGTAAAGACAAAGGAAGGAAGGGGAGTATATACCTTCTGCATGTGCCCGGGAGGGGTCGTAGTAAACGCGAGCTCTCAGGAAGGCTGCATCACCTGCAACGGCATGAGCTATTTCAAAAGAGATTCGGGAAAGGCAAACTCCGCCCTTCTTGCAGACGTGAGAAAAGAGGATATAGAAGGGGAAAGCCCCTTATGCGGCATAGCATTCCAGGAAAAGTACGAACATCTGGCATATCTTCTGAGCGGTGAAAGCTATGCTCTTCCCACAGAGACCGTGGGGAGATTCATGACGGAAAGCGAGCTGAAAAAATGCCTGCCTTCTTTCGTATACGATTCCCTGGTCGAAGCCATACCTATGCTTGGTAAAAAGCTCAAGGGTTTCGACGACCCGGGCAGCCTCGTATACGCCATCGAGAGCAGGTCTTCAAGTCCTGTTAGGATAAAGAGGAACGAAGCGGGCTTTGCCATGTCGGGGGGATCAGAGATAGAGGGCATATATCCTGCGGGAGAAGGAGCAGGTTATGCGGGAGGCATAATGTCAGCAGCCTGCGACGGGATAAGGACAGCAATAAAAGTACTTGCACAGAATTCATGATCTGGAACATTTTGTATTTGCTTTATGTGATTATTGTTATATAATTATATACAGTATAGTATTTATGTTTTACTAAAGTGTTTTGAAGTGAGGAAAGTAATTATGCTGACAAGAAGACAAAACCTGATCGAAACGATCAAAGGCGGAAATCCCGACCGCTTCGTCAACGGACATGAAGCTTTCGGAAACATCCGCAGCAACCCCGTATCCAAAAGATTCCCAAGACCTGCAAAGGGCCAGCCGCCTCTCAAAAACGGATGGGGCGTAACTATCCAGTTCCCGGACAACGTTCCCGGACCTTTCCCCTGCCATGACTACGATCACATAGTCCTTCATGACATAGAGCACTGGAAAGACGTAGTTAAGGCTCCAAGCCTTGATTTTACGGAAGAGGACTGGGCAGATGCCATCAGGGAAGCCGAAGCTGTTGACAGAAACGAGTATTTCGCGACGATGACCGTAACGCCCGGCGTTTTCGAGCAGTGCCATTACCTCATGGGCATGGTAGGATGCCTCGAAGCATTTTACGAGTATCCTGACGAGATGCATGAGCTGATCGATTACATCACGGATTATGAGCTCAGATATGCCGAGCAGGTATGCAAATATGTAAAGCCTGACTGCATCCTGCACCACGACGATTGGGGCAGCCTTCAGCAGTCATTCCTTTCGCCGGAGATGTTCGATGAATTCATCGTTCCTGCATTCACACAGATCTACGGTTACTACAAATCCCACGGTGTAGAGCTGATAGTTCACCACAGCGATTCCTACGCTGCCAACCTTGTCCCATATATGATCAAAATGGGTATCGATATTTGGCAGGGTCCCGCAGGCACCAACAACATCAAAGAGCTTATCGAAAAGTACGGCGAGAAGATCACCTTCATGGGTGAGATCGACAATACTGAAGTCGACGTAGACGATTGGACAGAAGAAATAGTCTACAACCAGGTCAAGTACATCTGTGAAAAGAACGGAATGAAATACTTCATCCCGTCCATTCTCGGAGGATGCTGCCACCCCGGAGTTATGCAGGCTACATACGACGCTGTATACAAATACAACATGGAACGCTTCGGAATAGCGACAAAGAATAACTAAAACGATCAGCAGACGCTGAAAAAAAAGCCCGCGCCAAAAGCGCGGGCTTTTCACATCTTATGAACGATAGTCATTATGCCTTAGCAGGCTCTGCCTCTTCCTTTTTCTTTGGATCTGCGCAGAGGAGCACCATGCAAAGTACTGACAGGGCCCCTGCAAGGAAGGCATAAAGTCCGTGATAGTCGCTGCTCATATCGAGGAGCTCAGGCACGTGAAGGGCTGCTATGAAGACCCCTGTGCATACTACGAAGGTAAGTATGTTCCTCTTGGTGAGAAGTTCCTTAAGAGGAGTATCCGGGAACATTATCTTAAGGCATATACAGAGTATACCGAAGAATACAGCCGCTATGAACAGATAGGTCAGAAGCTTTCCGAGTATAGGTGTTAGGAGCAGCGACAGAAGGTGTCCTATGAGCCACATGGGTACCGATAATATGGACCATTTTTTTGATCTTGCCCTGTGCTGCTTTTCTTCGTTTTCTTCCTCGAGCAATATATCGTTTTCAGGCATATCGACCATGTATTCAATGGCCGGCCTTGAATCGAAGCTCTCCTTTTCGAGCCTTACAGCTTCTTCGTCAGGGGACATGCCCGCAAGGAAGGTGGTAGCCGCAGCTATGCCTACTATGAGCACGGCTGAGATTATTTTCTTTACGGCTCCCGATCTTTCTTTTTGTTTATTTATAAGAGCGTTTTGCAGTCTTTTCTTTTTCATTATTTCCGTTTACCTCTTTTGTAAGAGTATTGTACTACATTTGAGCGCAAATATACACTTTTTTGTTTTTCTTAAGTTTTTTCGAACTTTTGTTCTATGGAAGAACCTTCGCTCTATGGTATAATATATTGTTAGGTTGAATATATTGTGAAGGTGCAAAAAATGTACGATCTGATCATAATCGGAGCAGGTGCAGGGGGGCTTCTTACCGCCGCTCTTGCTTCCGGAGAAAAGATAAATACTCTGGTCCTCGAAAGGAATAACCAGCCCTGCAAGAAGATATACGCTACAGGCAACGGCCATTGCAATTACCTCAACGTAAAAGCAGAAGGCTTCAGGGATATAGACAGGGAGCTCGAGGGCATAGGCATAGTCGGCGTATGCGATGAAGACGGCAGGTATTACCCAAGAAGCAGGGAAGCTTCTTCCGTCGCCTCCGCCCTCATAGATGCGGCAAAAAGGAAAGGCGCTGAGATCGTCTGTGACTGTCACGTCAGCGACGTTGTCAAAAGGGGCGAAGCCTTCACAGTCGTAAGCAAGGACGGAAGAAAATTCGAGGGTAAAAACCTCGTCATCGCCACAGGAGGAAAGGCGGGCATACAGTTCGGCTGCTACGGAGAAGGTTACAAATGGGCCCAGTACATGGGGCACAGCCTGGTAAAGCCGGTACCGGCCCTCGTTCCCGTGGAGTGCGAAGAGGATATATCGTCCCTTCACGGAGTAAGGGTAAGGGGCAGGGTATCTCTTTTCCTAAACGGTGAGAAACTCTGCGAGGATTTGGGCGAGATACAGTTCACGAAAGACTCCATATCCGGCATCTGCGTCATGAATCTCAGCAGGAATATAAGGCTCGGAGAGGATAAAAAATACGAGCTTTCCATAGACCTTTTCCCGGAGCTTACGGAAGGCGAACTTCTCGATCTTTTCCTTCATCAAAAGGAGATCTGCGGCTGCAGCATGGCAGGTCTGCTGCCTGAAAAGATGCATTCATATCTTCACGAAAGAAAAGGCAGTGATCGTCACGGTCCTTCGGTGATGACCGGCCTTGCAAAGGATCTTCGCTTCACACTCAAAGGTACCAAAGGCTGGGCTGATGCCCAGGTGACGTCGGGCGGCATAGATCTTAACGAGATAGACGGGTCCACCATGGAGTCCAAGCTTGTAAAGGGTCTGTTCTTCGTGGGAGAAATATTGGATTATGACGGTCCCTGCGGCGGCTTCAATCTGGCAAACGCATGGAGGACCGCAATACTTGCTGCAAAGAGCATCAAGGAGATAAATGGGCTGGACAGATAAACAATCAGAAGCTATATACGACAGAGGAAACAGTCTTCTCCTTTCCGCGGCTGCGGGATCGGGAAAGACTGCCGTTTTAGTTGAGAGGATAATAAGCCTTCTTACCGAGAGCGGGGCATCCCTGGACAGGATGCTCATAGTCACCTTTACAAAGGCTGCAGCCTCGGAAATGAGAGAAAGGCTTAGAAAAAAGCTGGGAGAAAGATTTAAGGATGCAGACGAAGAGGGCAAAAAGCTCATAAAAAGGCAGCTGTCCCTCATAGGAAGAGCTGAGATCTGCACCTTCGACAGCTTCGCCCAAAGGCTCGTGAGAAATTACTACCAGGTCATAGGCGTGGATCCGGGGCTCAAGGTATGCGACAACTACAAAAGCAGCATACTTAAAAAAGAAGCCATGGATGAGATGTTCACGGCCTTTTACGAGAAAAAGGACGAGGATTTTCTCGATTATCTTGACCATTATTCAAGCGCAAGGAGCGATATGGGGGCGAGAGATCTCATACTCGATCTTTACGAGTATACTGATACTCTGCCGTCACCCGAAGCCTTTCTTGAAGATCCCTTCTTTTCCGTTGAGAAGCTCATGGATATGGCCGGAGACTTTGCTCTTCTCGCCCTTGAAAGAGCTCTTGCCTATTGCGAAAGGCTGAAGGAGCTCTTCGAGAAAGAGGATATGCCCAAATGCCTTAAGACAGCAAAAGACGCCTGGTCCGATATGGACAGCATGATCGCAGGGATAAAGTCCGGGCATACGGAAGAGACCATGGCGCGGATGTGCGCATACAAGTTCCCGACCCTTGCAGCCGGAAAAGCAGATGAAAAGGAAAAGAAGAAGGCGCTTGACGAGCTCATAAAGGCCTATTGGGACAGAGGTGCAAAGGAAGCGGTAAACGATTTTCGCGATGCATACAAAGGGATATCGAAAGAACGTCTGGAAGACGAGAAAAAAAGGCTCGAAAAACCTGTATCGCAGCTTTGCTTCCTGACAAAGGAGTTCAGCAAAAGATACAAGGAAAAGAAGCTGAAGGCAGGCTTCATGGATTTCTCCGACGGAGAGCATTTTGCCCTTGAAATACTTAAAAACGAGGACGTGAGGAAGGAGTGCCGTGAGAAGTACCGATGCGTTTTCGTAGACGAGTATCAGGACTGCAACCCCGTCCAGGAAAGCCTCATAGAAGCCGTTTCCTCAAACGACAATTTATTTACCGTAGGAGACGTAAAGCAGAGCATATACAGGTTCAGGCATGCTGAACCCGGGCTTTTCCTATCAAGGTACGACGATTATGCAAAAGGAAAAGAAAACTGCAAAAATATAGACTTAAACAGCAACTTCAGGAGCAAGAAAACCATCATAGATTTCGTCAACAGGCTCTTTGGAAATCTCATGACAAAAGAGAGCAGCGGCATGGACTACGATGAGAATGCGGCTCTTAAGGAAGGTATCCCTTTCAGCGGACCTGAAAGCTGTCTCTATGAGCCTGAGCTTTACCTTGTGGATACCCGGGAAGACGAGGAGGCAGACGAGGCTATTGCGGATCTAAAAAGCGCAGAGCTCGAAGCTGTAAACGCTGCAGAGATCATAGCTAAATATCACGACGGAGGTTTTGAGATCTTTGATGGAGATAAGCCCCGTCCCTTGATGTACAGGGATATGGTCATACTTTTAAGGTCTGCAAAGACCAAGGCGGAGATATATTACGAAGCTCTCACTAAAAGAGGCATCCCCGTTTATCTCGACAGGAACGAAGGATATTTCGACACGCCCGAGATACAGGTATTCATAAATCTGCTCAGGATAATCGACAACCCCCGCCAGGACGTGGCTCTAATATCCGTATTGTATTTCCCCTCCTTTGGCTTCAGCGCAGAAGAGCTGGCAAGGATAAGGATAGAGGGCAGGAAATCTGATAAACGCCATCCGAGCTTTTACGACGCTTTCCGCTTTGTAAGCGAGCAGGGTCCTTCGGAACTGGCTCAAAAGTGCAGAGAAGTACTGAAAAGACTGGATGGCTGGAAGACAAAAGCATCTGCTCTTCCTCTTGCCGATTTTCTGTGGGATCTCCTTTCGGAAAGCGGGATATTCGTCTTTGCCGCAGGTCTTTCTTCGGGGGAGCAAAGAGTGGCGAACTTAAGAGCCTTAGTCGACAAGGCTGAAGACTTCGAAAGGACCAATACAGGAGGCATATACAGCTTCATTTCATTTATAGACGTCATTTCCGATGAAAACTCCAAGGTCAGCACCGGCCAGTCCAGCGTCACATCGGAAGAAGACGACGTGGTCAGGATAATGACGGTACACAAGAGCAAGGGTCTGGAATTTCCCTTCGTTTTGTTCGCATCCTGCGGAGGGTGGCTTTCCGGCGGAAAGGATCACCCAAGAGCAGTGTTCCATAAAGACCTCGGCACTTCCATGGTCATATCGAACCCCTCCAATTATTCCTACGTCAAGCCCGTATCCTTTAAGCTCATAGAAGCAAAGAAGAAAAAGGAAGAGCTTGCCGAAGAGATAAGGATACTCTACGTGGCTGCAACGAGAGCCAAAGATATTTTCGTGATGAGCGCAGCCGTGAAGGACGCAGAAGCAGAAGCAAGGAAAGCAGGGATATACGAGATCAAGGGAGCGGGCTGCAGCAGCTTCGCCCAGATGACCATTCCCGCCATTGCAGGTGGAAGACTTATCATAAAGCAAAGAAGCAGCCTTGACGCTTTATCGGAAGAGCGGGCTGCGGCAGACGCAAAGGCTTTAAGAAAAAGCCTTGAAGAAGGTTTCGATATAGACGGCTCAAAGCTCAGCATAAGAGAAGAAGAGATCAAAAGGCGTCTTTCCTTCGATTATGCGCCGTCTTCCGAGGAGTCGGAAAAGAAAAAATATTCCGTATCCGAGCTTGCAAGGGAGCAAAGGGAAAAAGAGGGCAAGGCATCATATGAGTTCGATAAGGAGCCGGCAAAGCCGAGATTCCTCACGGGAAAGATGAAGCTTTCTTCTGCTTCTATTGGCACTGCATATCACAAGGTCATGCAGCACATCCCCTTTACCCAAGAAGCCGGGGACGTGATGTACGTAAAAGGATTTGTGGACGGTCTGCTCAAAAAAGGCGTATTGACGGAAGACGAGGCTGACGCTGTAAGGGAAGACCGTATCGCAGAGTTCTTCAGATCCGGGATAGGAAAGAAAGTATGCTCGGCAAAGACGGTCAAAAAGGAGACCCCCTTTGTCATAAAGCATGCCCGTGAAGGAAGAACGGTGCTCCTTCAGGGCACCATCGACTGCTGGTTCGAAGATGAAGGGAAGATATATCTTGTCGATTACAAGAGCAATTACGTAGATCTTAAAGACAAGCAAAGCGAATTGGAAAGACTTAAGGAAGAATACAAGACCCAGCTAAAGCTTTACAGGGAAGCCCTTGAAAAGATACTCGGAAGAAAAGTAGAGGCTTCATACCTGTATCTGTTTTCAGCCGGCGAATATATATCTATAGGGGAATAGGGATGGAAGAATATTTAATAGAACTGAACGCTCAGCAGTACGA
>CAZTHD010000025.1:0-10608 GCA_964613315.1 uncultured Oscillospiraceae bacterium
CCTTGATTTTACTGGGATCTCGACATTTTATTTTCTGTTTACTGTCAAAGACGGGTTTATATATGATTTTGCTTGCAAAAAGTCTTGGCAGCGTTTAGAATGGCTGCATATGGTCAGATTAACCGACGAAAAAGAGAGAAAATTTAACACCCTGGCTCGTGAGATCCTGAGCTGCGCAGATTACGAGCAGCTCAAAGGCTTTATGGCTCACGGCAGGATCACACTTTATTCTCACAGCGTAGACGTGGCAAGGCTGAGCCTTAAGCTTGCCGGAAATAAAGAGATCGATGAAGAAGATCTTGTAAAAGGAGCCCTTCTTCACGATTTTTATCTTTACGACTGGCACGATGCGAGGATAGACGTTCCCCTTTTTCAGATGCACGGATTCACCCATCCCTTTACGGCATACAGTGAAGCCAGTAAAAGATTTGAGTTGGATGAAAAGGCGAAGAATATAATAGAGAGCCACATGTGGCCCCTTACCCTTTTCACGATCCCCAAGTCCAAAGAAGCATGGCTCGTGTGTCTGGCCGATAAATTAGTAGCAGCAAGAGAGACTTTTACAAGATGATAGCAAAACTTTTCATATATTTCGTTATAACGGCCATGATAGGCTATATCTATGAGTGCATAGCAATGACACTGTGGAGCGGCGAGTGGGACAACAGAGGCTTCCTCTTCGGACCCGTAATCCCCATCTACGGAGTAGGCTGCCTTGCAGGTCTTTACGTATTCGGAAATCTCCTTGAGGACTATACTGTACTTCAGGTATTCCTTGCGGGCTTCCTTGCTTCTGCCATACTCGAGTACCCGACCTCATATATAATGGAAAAGATGTTCCACGAAAGATGGTGGGACTATTCCATAGCTCCCCTGAACATACAGGGAAGAGTCAGCGTTCCGTCGTCCTTTGGTTTCGGAATAGGCGCTGTACTCATCGTATACGTAGTCAACGCACACATTGTTCCCATAGTTATGGATATGGACATCAGGCTCGCAAGGATACTCAGCGTTCCTTTGGCCCTGATCTTCGTTGCAGACGTGATACTGTCTGCATATTACGCAAAGAAGCACACGTCGCCCCGTTCCTACGACAGGGTCAACGCATCGGTGGGCTATGCCGTGGACCGCATCAATCCAAAGGGCCGCAGCCTCGGAGGCTACTTAAAAAACAATACGAACTTTTTCAAATGATCGACTGGGAGCATCCTTAAACGGGACGCTTCTTTTCTTTTGCTCTTTTCTTTCCACTTAGCGATATTGACTGGAGCATTTTAAAATGATATATTAAAGTGCTAAAGAACATTTGTTTTGCGAGCTTCAGGGCATATCATGACATCAAAAGGGGAAGATCCATCCATTGACAAATTAATAGAGGAAGCTGAAAAGAGGGGCTTTACCATAGTTCTCGGTAAAGACTTAAGACTCAGCGTTGGCAAGGAAAAGGACCTTTCCATAGAAATAGGGAAAAAGAAAGGCCCCGGTCTTTCGCTGCAGCTTGGACTTGATCACAAGCCTGAAGTAAAGCTGTACGGCAGCAGCAACATACCCAAGAAAGAAAGCACATATAAAAACGAGAGGATGCAAAGCATCGACGTCCTTAAAGACTGCATGTCTCACACGGATGAAGAAGTTTTCAAAGCTCTTTGCTACTTCGATACGAAAAAGCTGTCCCAGTCGCCCGTTGCTGCTCTTGAAAAGGGAAGACATCTCTTTGCGGCCTGCTGGAGGCTCATATCTAAGACCTACAGGGTGGGAAATAAAGACTTCTTTTCTCTTGTATTCGGGACACCGAGGAAGTACTCCTGGTACTCCTGGAACACCTTCGATCAGGAAAGGTTCGACGCCTTCGTCCACGAGAGCGAAAGGCAGCTCAGGAAATATTTAAAGGCCGGCAGGAGCCTTAAAGAAAAGCCTTCGGAAAGCTGGGTGAGTCCCTACGTTCAGACGGTCATCAAAGCCGATGTGCTCGAGGAAAAAGAAGCTGCAAAACCCAAGATAAGCATCAACTTCGAAGACCTTGACAAGATAAGGTCGGATGCCGGAGTCACCAGGGACTGGCTCCTTACGGAAGAGGATATGGACGAGCTGATGCCCTGCGCAGAAGAAGTGAATGGCTCTTTGAAGACGGGGGATACTTCTTGCGAGGAGCATACGTCTACCGTCCCCGAGACCTTGCCTCTTGGGCTCGATGCGCTTCATCTGAGCATAGTCGAAGCCCTGCTTCTCGGGGAGATAGCAGATGATATAATAAAAGAGAACCATATGATGGCTTCGGTGGCAGCCGACAGGATCAACGAAGCCTTCTTTGATGAAATAGGGGATAATATATTGGAATGTGAAGACGGACGTCTCTCTTTGGTCGAAGAATATAAAGAAGACGTGAGAAGTCTTTTAGGAGTCTAAATAATGAGCGAAGTAAAGGTACCCAAAAGAATAGCCCAGACTGTCATCAACTCCCTCAAGGGAGGTGTCGTGCCCAGGATAGGGCTTCCGTATATAGCCGTGGGAAGGAAGAGCGAGATAGAGGCTCTTCTTCACGACGTGGAGATCATAAGCGAAGGAGGAGCATCCTTCAGGTTTATAGTGGGAAGATACGGCTCCGGAAAGAGCTTTCTTATCCAGATCATAAGGAACTTCTGCATGGACAGAGGCTTTATCGTAGCAGATACGGATCTGTCTCCGGAAAGAAGGCTCCAGGGCACCAAAGGCCAGGGCCTTGCGACCTACAGGGAGCTCATAGGAAATCTTTCGACTAAGACAAAGCCCGAAGGCGGAGCTCTCACTCTGGTCCTCGACAGGTGGATAAGCAAAGTTCAGGCTGATGCAGCCCTTGAAACGGGACTTGAGCCGGGAGACCCTGCCCTTACCAAGGCCGTCGACAGAAAAATCTACGAGGTGACTTCAGCCATATCGGAGATGGTCCACGGCTTTGAATTCGCAAGGCTTTTGTCCATGTACTACCACGCATATATAGAAGGTGACGACGAGACCAAGATGAAGGTGGTACGCTGGTTCAGGGGAGAGTATGCCACAAAGACAGAAGCCAAGGCCGAGCTTGGCGTAAACATCATCATAGGTGACGACGACTGGTACGGTTACCTCAAGCTCTTTGCGGTCTTTTTCAGGCTCGCAGGCTATTCCGGCATGATGATAATGATAGACGAGCTTGTGAACATATACAAGATCCCCAATACCATCACGAGGCAGTATAACTACGAAAAGATACTGACCATGTACAACGATACCCTTCAGGGAAAAGCGAGCTATCTGGGGATCATAATGGGATCCACGCCCCAGGCCATCGAAGACAAAAGGAGAGGCGTATACAGCTATGAGGCTCTACGCTCGAGGCTTGCAGAAGGCAGGTTCTCAAAGCCCGGAGCAAGGGATCTTCTTGCCCCTGTCATACGCCTTGAGCCACTGACAGCCGAGGAGATGCTGGTGCTTTGCGAAAAGCTTTCGTCCATGCATGCAGGTCTTTACGGATATGAAGAAAAGCTCACTGCAGCGGACCTTGGGGATTTCATCAGGCTTGAGTATTCCCGCATAGGCGCCGATCAAAACATAACTCCCAGAGAAGTCATAAGGGATTTCATAGAGCTTCTCGATCTCATGTATCAGAATCCCGGTCTTTCTCTTAAGAGTCTCATGGATTCCGATGAATTCTCATATGCTAAATCAGAAGCCGTCTCAGACGAGGCGGAAGATTCCTACACGGATTTCACTATATAGGTAATAGACGATGGACGTATTTGAGCGCTATGCTCCCTTCATTCAGGACTATATCTACCGCTCGGGCTGGCAGGCCTTAAGGGGCGTACAGAACGCCGCAGGGGAAGCCATTTTCGGCACGGACGAAAACGTGCTCCTTACGGCATCGACGGCTTCCGGCAAGACCGAAGCCGCCTTCTTTCCCATACTCACTTTGATGGAGGAAGACCCTCCTGCAAGCGTAGGCGTCCTGTATATCGCTCCTCTCAAAGCCCTCATAAACGATCAGTTCGGAAGGCTCAATGAGCTTTGCGAGGATGCAGGCATACCGGTCTACCGCTGGCACGGAGACGTAGCCCAGTCCCAGAAGAGAAAACTCATACAAAAGCCTTCGGGCATACTTCAGATAACCCCTGAGTCTTTGGAGTCTCTCATGATAAACAAGCACATGGAGATCCCGAGCCTCTTTTGCGATCTTCGCTTCGTGGTAGTCGACGAGATACATTCCCTTCTTCGCGCTGACAGAGGTCTTCAGACCTTCTGCCTCATAGAAAGGCTTTGCAAGCTGGCCGGTTGCGATCCAAGGCGCGTAGGACTTTCCGCTACCATAGGCAATCCCGAAGCTGCCGGAGCTTTTCTTTCGGCAGGCAGCAAGAGAAGCTGCCTCATACCTAAGTTTGACGGAGGTAAAGAGGTATGGAGGCTCTCCATGGAGCACTTCTACAACACCCTTCCCCAGGCAGACGAAGGTCTTGATTTCGAATGGAACAACCCTGTTACCGAAAAGGCAACGGATATAGCGCCAAAGGCTGCGGATCCCGGCATAGGATATATATTCGAGCACACAAAGGGCAGGAAGTGCCTCATCTTCACAAATTCAAGGGAGGAGTGCGAGACGGTATGCCAGCAGCTCAGGGCATATTGCGAAGCAAACCGTGAGCCGGACAGATTCCTCATACACCACGGCAATCTTTCTGCCTCCTACAGGGAAAGCGCTGAGATGGATATGAAGGACGACGATTCCACCATGTCCGTCTGCGCCACGGCGACTCTCGAGCTTGGCATAGATATAGGAAGGCTCGAAAGGGCTTTTCACGTTGATGCGCCCTTTACTGTGTCCGGTTTCCTTCAGCGCCTCGGCCGCACGGGAAGAAGGGGCGATCCACCTGAAATGTGGTTCGTCATGAGGGAAGATCACCCGGAAGCAAGATCCATGCTTCCCGTCATGATACCCTGGTATATGATACAGGGCATTGCACTGATACAGCTGTATATAGAGGAGAGGTTCGTTGAACCTCCTAAGACCGACAGGCTTCCCTACAGCCTCCTTTACCATCAGACCATGAGCACCCTCGCATCCTGCGGAGAGATGACTCCCGCAGAACTTGCGTCAAGGGTCCTTACCTTGAGCGCATTCAAGCGCATCAGCCAGGATGATTACAAAGTGCTTTTAAGGCATCTGCTTGAGATAGACCACATCATCAGGACTGAAAACGGAGGCCTCATCCTCGGCCTTACGGGAGAGAGGATAGTAGGCGGCTACAAGTTCTACGCCGTGTTCCAGGAAAATCTTGAGTACACTGTAAGAGCAGGTTCAGAAGAGCTTGGCACCGTCGTTAAACCGCCTCCCGCGGGAGACAAGGTCGCCATAGCGGGAAGGGTCTGGCTCGTCGACGAGGTAGACCATAAAAAGCATATAGTCTACGTTACGGCAGTAAAAGGAAACATCCCCGCGTACTTTGGAGACGTGGCCGGAGATATACATACTAAGATACTGGAAAAGATGTATCAGGTCCTTTTAGAGGATGCCGATTATCCCTATCTCATGAGGCAGGCCGTGGCAAGGCTGAAAGACGCAAGAGGAGCATTCTCAAGATCCGGCATGGCCGACAGTCCTCTCATCCCTTTAGGCGGCAATATGTGGGCACTTTTCCCGTGGCTTGGAAGCTACTCTTTCCTTGCTCTTGAAAGATTCTTAAAGATCAAATGCGGTAAGAGGCTTGGCCTTAAAGGTCTCAATTCCGCAAGGCCTTACTATATGCAGTTCACAATGACTGCAAGCGAAGAGGAGTTCTACGAGATCCTGAAAGAGGAGGCTCTCAAAGAATTCGATCCCATGGACCTCGTTTATGAAAAGGAAGTACCCGTATTCGAAAAGTATGACGAATACGTGCCTGCAGAGCTCGTAAGAAAGGGCTTTGCCTACGGAGTATTAGATATTCAGGAGATGAAAAAGCGTATACTTGGCTGGCACCCGTCAGGCGGAAACAGCGAACAGCTTCCTTTCATACCCGATCAAATGAAGACAGGTAACGAAATAGATGAGGAGATGTAGTCCTTCGGACTTCTCCCGGCGGGAGAAAATATAGGTATAGCTATGATGTATAATTAGACCGTAAAGTATTTTTGCGGTCTTTTTTATGGAGGTAACTAAATGCTCGGAGCGATCATAGGCGATATTTGCGGAAGCGTATACGAATTCGATAACTGTAGAGATATGAAGAGGATAGTGCTGTTCAAGGACGGCTGTTTCCCGACAGACGACAGTGTCATGACGGTGGCGGTAGCCCAGGCTCTCCTTGATACGAGGCACAGCCCGGAGCGATCAAAGGACGCTCTCATAGATCTTATGCACTACTACGGAGATCTTTTTCCAAGAGCAGGCTACGGCGGACGCTTCGGAGCCTGGCTCGAAAACAGGGACAGAAAGCCCTACGGAAGCTGGGGCAACGGCTCGGCCATGAGAGTTTCCTCGGTGGGCTGGATGTACGATACCCTTGAAGATACTTTGTTTTTTGCAAAGTTGTCCGCCGAGGTCACCCACAATCACAGGGAAGGCATAAAAGGCGCGCAGGCGACTGCAGCAGCCATATATCTTGCGAGAAACAGGAAAAGCAAGGAAGAGATAAAGGAATACATAGTCAAAAGCTTCGGCTATGACCTGGATTTCAGCATAGATGATATCAGGGCTTCCTACGATTTCGACGAAAGCTGCCAGGGCTCTCTTCCTCCGGCGCTGGTCGCATTCTTCGAGAGTACTGATTTCGAAGACGCCATAAGAAGGGTCATATCGGTCGGCGGAGACTCAGATACCCTTGCAGCCATCTGCGGAGGTATAGCTGAAGCCTACTACGGCATACCCGAATGGATGGAAAAGAAGGCCTTCGATATCATGACTTTCAAAGACACCGGCTGGGACCGCTTCGAAAACCAGGTCCTCGCAGCGCAGGTGAGAAGGTTCCAAAAGGAAGTTCAGGGAAAATAAGGAGAAAAACATGAAAAGCAAGCCCCATGCAGGGCTTGTTTTTTTGCAATGGATAAGAGAAATAGGATATAATGAATTATTAAGCTTAGATACATAGGTGGATCATGAAAAAGAATTCGTTCAAAATATCCATATCGATCATTATGGGGGTGATGCTCATGCTTGCTCTTTTCGGCTGCGGAAAGCAGAAATACAAACTCATACTTCCTTCGGGATTCGAATCGGGAAAAACGTCCTATGCCCCAGGCGAGGAAGTCACGGTCAGCTACGATATCATA
Organism: uncultured Oscillospiraceae bacterium; assembly: GCA_964613315.1. Lineage (GTDB taxonomy): Bacteria > Bacillota > Clostridia > Peptostreptococcales > Anaerovoracaceae > RUG13409. The sequence goes on from CAZTHD010000025.1 coordinate 7,258, forward strand.
GCTACTGACACGGACTATTCCTTCTACTGCGATGCGGATGACATGAAGCAAGGTTATACGGATAAAGACGGATACGTCTTTAGCTTTATCATGCCGGAAAGGGACGTGCGCTTCTGGAAAGAATCATATAACTCCATGGAAACCTACGCTTTTGCCAAGGCTTACACTGAAGAGGAGCTGGCGGAAAAGATAGACGGTGAGCGCATGGTCTTCGACTATTACGATGCAGTCACGGGGACTGACGGAGGAGACGAATACACGGAATATGTCCTATACAAATGGAGCGAGCACGACCTTCTCCTTGCAAGATATACAAAGTTTTGGAACGAGGATGAAGTGACAAGAGTCTGCAGAGTCCCAAACTCATATCTTTACGATTGCTTAAGAGTAGTTGCAAGAAGCGGCATGAGAGAGTGGAAAGACGGCATAGCGCCGACAGGATGCTACATAGTCGTCAAATTCAAAGAGGGCGACGAGGTCTTAAGATTCAGTTCAGACGATATGCCAGAAGACGGTTTCAAAGCCTTTGGAGATATAGAAAAAGTTATGAGAGAAGCATGGTCCATATACGGTCCCGGCAAGGACGAAACGGAGCCAGGCATAGGGATCATAGACGATCCCGTCATCGTAGAAGAGGAAAAATAAGATGAAATACGCATTTGTAAACGGCGTCATACTTGACGGTAAAAAGGACATGGAGCCCGTTACGGGCAAAACTGTCCTGACCGATGGAGACAGAATAAAAGACATCATTGAGGGAAATACGATTCCCGAAGGATATGAGGCCGTAGATCTTAAAGGAGCATACCTGCTTCCCGGCCTTATAAACCTGCACGTCCACCTTGCGACCAGCGGTAAGCCGCCGAAAAGAGACAAAAAACCTACCAATTACAAGAAGCTTTTCGACCTTTTGTCAAAGCACAAGATAGTCCTTGCAGTCATCAAAAAGCTCACTGCGGATTATGCGAAGACGGAGCTTTTGAGTGGAGTCACCACCATAAGGACGGTAGCCGGCATCCTGGATATGGACGCAAGGGTAAGAGACGATATATATGCGGGTAAGACCTTAGGACCCCGTATACTTGCAGCTAATACCGGCGTCTCCGTGCCGGGAGGCCACTTTGCAGGATCCATAGCGACAGAGGCGTCTTCTCCAAAGGAGGCAATAGAGCACGTAAGACAGATCGCTTCGACTAAGCCGGACCTCATAAAGCTCATGATAACGGGAGGCGTCATGGATTCATCGGCAGACGGAGAGCCGGGCGTTCTTCGCATGCCGCCCGAGATAGTAAGAGCCGCCTGCGAGGAAGCCCATTCCCTTGGATACAAAGTCGCAGCCCACGTAGAAAGCCCCGAAGGAGTCAGGGTCGCCCTTGAAAACGGAGTCGATACCATAGAGCACGGAGCAAAACCGGACGAAGAGATCTTAAGGCTCTTCAAGGAAAAGGGCGCTGCCCTTATCTGCACCGTATCTCCGGCGCTTCCATATGCAGAGTTCGATCTTTCGGAAAGCCACGCTCTTCCCATAGCGAAGAAGAACGGAAAGATAGTTATGGACGGAGTCATTGACTGCGCAAAAGCCTGCCTTGAGGAAGGCATACCGGTCGGCATGGGCAACGACGTAGGTTGTCCCTTCGTCCTCCACTATAACTTCTGGAGAGAACTTGGATACTTCCACCATTACGTCGGAGCGTCCAAGACCGAGGCTCTTTACACGGCGACCCTCGGCAATGCCAAGATAGCGGGTATAGACAATGAGACCGGAAGCATAGAGCCCGGCAAGTGTGCCGACATGATAGTAGTAAAGGAAGATCCCTTAAAAGATCTTTCGGCTCTTAGGAACGTTTCCATGGTCATGACCAGGGGACAGCTCATAAAAGATCCAAAAGTAAAGAAGGATAAATACGTAGACGACCTTCTCGACAAATATGAAAAAAGATGACAGGAGGATGATGCAGTGACATATACCATAGACATAGCTGGAATGAAAAGAGATCTTACTCTCTATCCCATCACAGACGATCTTTGCATAGCGGCTTTCGTCATATTCGGAGACGTTGAGATAACGGTGCACGCAGCAAAAGAGCTCTTAAAGAAAGCTCCCGATTTCGAATATATACTTGCTCCCGAGGCAAAGGCCATACCTCTTGCTTACGAGATGAGCAGGCAGAGCGGAAAACCATATATCATCGCAAGGAAAAAGGCCAAGGCATACATGTCAGACGTCCTGTCTGTGACCCTTAAGTCCATAACCACGGCAGGAGAGCAGACCCTCATCATAGACGGAGAGGATGCTAAGAGGATAAAAGGAAAACGGGTCCTCGTTCTTGATGACGTCATATCGACCGGAGAGAGCCTCAGGGCTGTAGAAGCTCTTGCAAACAAAGCGGAAAGCATCATAGTCTCTAAGATGGCCGTCCTTGCGGAGGGAGACGCAGCATCAAGGACAGACATAACAGTGCTTGCCCCTCTTCCTCTGTTCAATGCAGACGGAAGCATCAAGGAATAAAGAAATGAAAAAGAGCAGACCAAAAAAGTGTATAGCGGTCCTTCTGTTTTTAGTGCTGGTACTTAGCTTATGCAGCTGCGAAAAAGGCGGGCAGGAAGGCAGTGAACCGGAGCCCTCAGCAGACCCTTATGAAAAATTCTATGGAGTCTACAAGATCTTCAATATGGACGGAGAGGTCTTCAGCAGCTACGCATCGAACGTGATCGAAGCGTCGCTTGCCCAGCTTAGGATGACCGGATCTTTGGGCGTTTTCACCATAGCAAAAGATAGTCATATGGACTTTGGAGACAAGCGCACGCCCCTTGAATTTACCGAAAGCGGCGGCCTTTATTACGCTTCCGGAAACGACGATATCTACGAGCACTTCGGAAAAGATGCCGTGATATATGCCGACGGAGATACCCTGACCATAGAGTGCCAGGGAGGCAGCGCCGTGTATACCTATGAGAACGTGAGCAGGTACAGCATAGATCCTTCGAGATACTACGGGACCTTCGTTTTCAAAAGCTTCAGGGAAGCGGACGATCTTGACGTGAGCTGGAAGGATCTTTCTTCGAAGGCCGTATATTACGAGCGCTTCAAAGACTCAAAGATAGTCCTGGGGGACAGCTGCGAGCTCATAAACATGAGCTATCACGGCAAGCCCGTCACAAGCTGCGAGATGGATTATGAAGCCATGGTACTTACGGTGGTCACTGAAGAAAATACCGCAGCCTACGTGCCCGTGGTGTTCACGGAGCAGGGCATGCGCATATTGGAAAATCCGGTATATTATCTGCTCGTCAAGGAGCAGTAAATAGCCAAAAGGCTAAATATATATAAGCAAAAGAGGCAACATGTAT
>CAZTHD010000026.1:0-10403 GCA_964613315.1 uncultured Oscillospiraceae bacterium
GAAGAATTTGATTTAATCCTTTCTTCCGAAGCAGGTGCCGAAATCTACTATACACTCTTCCGATCTCGTCGTAAGAAGGACCTTGCCTTCCACGGTGCTTAAGAAAGCTGCGGCCGCATCGGTATCCTCGACGAATACGAAGGAGTCGTCGGAAGCTCCTTCTTCTCTTAAGAGCCTTATGTATTCGACGCCTTTTTCTTTGCAGGCAGCTTTGACGTTTTCCGTCACGACTGCCGCATAGGGGTGGGTCGCATCTATGACAGTCACGGGCTTTATATCTTCGAGGAGCCTTGCTATCCCTTCCGCATCCTTGCGCCCGCAAAGGACGTGGATGTTTTCCGCAGGCTCGACCCTTGTCTTGCCGTATTCGGTGGCGACGCTCACAAAGAGCTCGAAGTCCTGGTCTCTGCAAGCGGAAGCCAGGTTCTTTCCTTCAGTTGTTCCTGCAAAAAGCAGTATTTTAGTCATGTGAATATCCTCTCGGGGTGACCATCTTGCCGTTTAAATTCTTAGTCTGTGAATTGCCGATGAAGACTGTGGAGAACATATCCACTTCAGTGTCCCTTAATTCCCTGAGCGTAAGGACCTGGGTGCTCTCTCCTTCTCTTCCTATGTTCTTTGCTATGCCGCAGACCGTATCGCCTGACTGGTGTTTGAGCACCAGATCGCAGGCTTTTTGCAGGTAGTCATGTCTCTTATGGCTTGATGGGTTGTAAAGGCAGATGACGAAATCAGCCTCGGCTGCACACTCAAGTCTTTTTTCGATCTTCTCCCAGGGAGTCATCAGATCGCTTAAGGAGATGACTGCAAAATCGTGCATGAGGGGAGCTCCAAGGATGGCAGCGCCTGAAAGGACTGCGGATACGCCCGGGATATTTATTATCTCGACGCCTTCGTATTTGACTGCCAGTTCTTCGATGAGTCCGGTCATGCCGTATACGCCGGCATCACCTGAACATATCATTGCTACGTCTTTTCCTTCGGCTGCCTTTTCAAGGGCCAGCTCGCATCTTTCGACTTCTTTTCTCATGCCTGTTGTAAGCATCTCTTTACCGGGGAAGTGCTCCTTCACCAGGTCGATATATACCGTATATCCTATGAGGATATCGGCATTCTTAAGAGCCTCCTGAGCTCTTTGGGTCATATTCTCATAACTTCCGGGACCTATGCCCACTACGTATAATTTACTCAAAGCTTATTACCTCCTCGTATTTTCCAAGGGCGAAGGTCATTCCGTTCTCCGCCTGTTTTTTAACTATGATCTCTTTTGCTCCGGAGACTGCCGCCGCTCTTTCGCAGACGCAGTCAACTCCGGTGGTATTTGCGACGAAAGCGGAGGAGCTGAACTCTCCTTCTGCCTTCATAAGCTCGTCCGCCGTAAAGCAGACGAAAGGTATCTTGTATTTTTTTGAAAGGCTCTTTAGGCCTTCTTCATCTTTTTTAAGGTCTATGCTCGCTATGCACCTTAGCTCATCTACGGTAATTCCGTTTTCTGAGAGCTTCCTTAAGAAAAACTCCTCGAGCTCCCCTGGATCCTTATCCTTCCTGCAGCCTATGCCTGCAGTATAGATCTGGGGAACGAGCTTCAGGGTCCTTGGGAAGGGCTTCTTATCCGGATCTTTGCTTATGCATATCCCAAGATCCGCATCTCCTTCAGTGAGACCTTTAGGGAGCTTCCCTTCATATGGACAGTCGGACTTAAAGCCTATGGGCTCTCCTGAAAGGAGCTCTGCCGACACGTCCTTTGCCAGCTTCATGCTCTTTATCTTAAGGTGATTCTTTGTCGCAAAAACGTCCACCGCAAAGAGCCCGTGTATGTCCGTCGCCGTAGTCACTACGGGGGTAGATCCAAGTTCATCGGCAATATACGATGCGAGCTCGTTGGCTCCTCCTATGTGGCCGGAAAGAAGGGGTATGACGAAATTTGCAAGCTCGTCTGTGACTATGACCGCAGGGTCAGTCGTCTTGCTCTTTACCCATGGAGCTATGGCCCTTACTGCTATGCCGGAAGCGCAGCAAAAAATGAGGGCGTCCGCTTCTTCAAAGCCTTCCTTGGCCCAGGCTATAGCTCCTCCCTTTATGGGAAGAGCCCCCGCTTCGCAGTACTTTTCGGGAGCAAAGCAGGAGCATTCAAGGCCCTTCTTTTCGAGGACCTTCGCTATTTTCTCCGCCGTATGCAGCCCTGTTAAACTGTATGCCGCAAGCCTTACCTTCGTCATTTCGTAGCTTCTCTGTATCCCGTGGTGAATGCCGGGTTGTAAAGATCCGATCTTCTGTAGTTGGTGTGAGTCACGACGTCTCCTACTATGATGAGGGCCATCCTCGTCACGTCGTTCTCCTTTGCGCACTGGGCAAGGGTGCCGACGGTGCAGATGTATTTTCTCTCGTCGGGCCAGGTGGCTCTATAAACTATGGCAGCAGGAGTATCTTCGCTGTAGCCGCCCTCGATGAGGTCTTTAGACGTCTTCTCAAGAAGCCCTGAGGAAAGGAAGAGTACCATGGTAGCCTGGTGGGCTGCAAAGGACTGGATGCTCTCTTTTTCAGGCATGGGAGTCCTTCCGGCTTCGCGGGTTATTATGATGCTCTGGGATACGTCGGGAAGGGTGTATTCCAGATTGAGAGCCGCCGCAGCTCCGCAGAAAGAACTTACTCCCGGGCAATAGTCATACTTGATGTTCTTTTCGTCCAGTATGTCCATCTGCTCCCTGATCGCGCCGTAGATGCAAGGATCTCCCGTGTGAAGACGTACGGTCATAAGGCCCTTTTCCTCGGCCTTTTCCATAGCCTCAATGACTTCCTCAAGGGTCATCTTTGCGCTGTCGTAAACAATGCAGCCTTCCTTCTTGTAATCAAGAAGAGCCGGGTTAACCAAAGATCCCGCATAGATGATCACGTCAGCCTCTTCAAGGAAGTTCTTTCCTCTCAGCGTGATAAGATCGGCAGCGCCACTGCCCGCTCCCACAAAATGAATCATTTATTTATCCTCCTTTATGATCATAAGAGAGTAATATCCTGCGTCGTAGGGGATATCCTCCGCACGTTTGTATACCTTCTGGTTTTCTGTGCCGCAGTTCTCCACCATCTGGACCTTGAGTCCCTTGGCTTTTGCTGCTTCGACCGTTTCACGTATATTGTTCTTCATGAAAACCTTTACGCCGCTTAAGTCGAGAGCCTCCGTAGGCTTGTAAGTACCGGGCACCACGTGAAGCTCTTCGTCGTTCTCGCAAAGGGACGTCTCAAGGACAGCCGCCGCTGCGCAGAAAGAGGTTATGCCCGGGACCATCTCGGTCTCGTATCCCTTTTCGGAAACCAGCTTATGGAGATAGCAGTATGTGGAGTAGACCGTGACGTCTCCCAAAGTGATGAAGACGACGTCCTTGCCTTCTGCCAGCTTTTCGCAGATCTTTTCAGCGCCCGCTTCATAGGCTTTGCGCCTTACTTCCTGATCCTTGGTCATGGGCATGTCTATCATGAGGGCTTCCTTTTCCTCTATTTCAGCTACTGCGCCTTTCGCAATGGTGTATGCGAAGCACTTCTCCTTTTCCTTGCCCGGCATCGCAACGACGCCGCATTCTCTTATGAGCCTTGCAGTTTTGAGGGTCAGAAGCTCGGGATCTCCGGGACCTACTCCCACTCCGTGAAGTTTTCCTTTAGCCATTTATATATTTCTCCTTAAGTTCTTCCATCCACTTTTCCGCCTCTCCGGTGGTACAGAGTATCCCGTATACGGTAGAAAAGACTACGACGGATATTTTCATATCGCTTCTCGTGCGATTGTTGACGTAATAGTCGACCTTTTCGGCCACGACCTCCATGGTCTTTTCTAAAAGCCCGGCCTCTTTGAGCTTGCCCAACATGTCGTCTGTGGTGAGGCTCTCGAGTACCGCCCTTGCAGTCTCTATGTCACAGCCGGCCCTTATGGCACAGGCTGTCATGAGCTCTGCTCTTGCGTCGGCCTCCCTGGAGTGGGAATTCATGATGCCTCCGGTGAGCTTTATGAGCTTTCCTATGTTGCCGACAAAGAGAAGCTCGGGGATCCCTTCGGCCGAGGCCATATCAAGGCCCTGGCCTATGTAGTTCGAGCACTTTACCAGCGCTTCGTCGGGTACATTGCACTCGGACCTTATGAAGTCTGCTCCGTAGTTGCCCGGGACCATGATGAGCCTTTCGACTCCGTTTGCATGCTTTTGCTTTATCTCAAGCTCTATGGTATCGAGAAGGGCCTTCTCGCTCATGGGCTCAACTATGCCGCTGGTCCCGAGGACCGATATGCCTCCTTCTATCCCAAGGCGGGGATTGAAGGTATGCTTTGCTATCTCTACGCCCTCAGGTATGGATATGACGACGTTCAGTCCTTCCGCCTGGCCCGCATCTGATATGGCTTCTTCCGCGGCCCTTTTTATCATGTCCATGGGAACGGGATTGATGGCGGTCTCTCCCACCTTTTGCTTAAGGCCCGGCTTTGTGACTCTTCCAACCCCAAGGCCTCCGTCCACGTGCACTCCGGGATCCTTAGACCAGGATACCTTAGAGTAGACCATGACTCCTGCCGTTGCGTCGGGGTCGTCTCCGCTGAACTTCTGGATGGCGCAGGAGACCTCATTTTCGCCCAATACAGGCTCCAAAACCTCAAGGTCGAGAAGTATTCCCTTGGGGGTCATTATCTCGACGCTTTCGACTGTTTTTCCCGTCGCCAGCATTATGGCGGCAGCCTTGGTCGCCGCAGCGGCGCAGGTCCCTGTGGTATACCCGTAGCGCAGCTTCTTGCCGTTCTTTATGGCGTAGTATTCTTCTATTCCCGTTTTGTGTTCGCTCATCTTATATCTTGTCTCCCGAAGACACACTATTTCCCTAGGAATTCCTTAAGGGCTTTTATGAGTTCTTAGTTTTCCTCCTGGGTCCTGACCGCTATGCGGCAGTCACCTTCCTCAAGGCCGTTATAGTTGGCGCAGCTCCTTATGAGTATGCCCTTTTCAAGCATCCTTTCGTAAAGTCCGGGAAGTCCGCAGAGCATGATGAAGTTTGCGACTCCCCCTATGTGATCTACCCCAAGAGCCTCGAGCTCCGAAAGGAGGTATTTCTTCTCCTCGAATATCTTCTCTTTTGTTTCCTTTACCCATTCCTTGCAGTCAAGAGCCGCGCAGCCCGCTGCCTGGGCAGGCGCGGAAACGTTCCAGGGCTGAACAATGCTGCACATCTTTTCAAGTATTTCCCTGTTTTTGCATATGCCGTAGCCAAGGCGCACTCCGGCCATGCCGTAAAGCTTGGTGAATGCGTTGAGAAGGAAGACCTTGTCTCCGGCTCTGAGCTGAGGGAACATCGATATGCAGCTTCCCTCTTCCGTCAGGGACACGAAGCACTCATCCATGAAGAGCCAGGTATCCGTTTCCCTGCACCTTGTAAGTATCTTGAGGAGGAGTCCTCCGTCTATGGGCTGCCCCGTAGGATTGTTGGGGTTGCAGAGCATCAGAAGGTCCGTATCCTCTGTGATCTTCCAGAGTATGTCGTCGGTTAGGGCAAAACCGTTCTCTCTTTCCAGCTGATAAAGCTCCACTTCCTGCCCGTAGACTTCAAGGGCGCTTTCGTACTCCGAAAAGGATGGAACGGGAAGAAGGGTCTTCTTAGGCTTTAAAGCCTCTACGAACTGGAATATGAGCTCCGCAGCGCCGTTGCCGCATATAAGGAAGCTCTCGGGCACGCCTATGTGCTTTGCGAGCTTTGCTCTTAATTCTCCGCAGTAGGGATCAGGGTAAATGGATACCCTTTCAGCCGACTCCGCTATGGCCCTCTTTACCTCTTCAGGAGTTCCGTAGGGGTTGACGTTGGCCGAAAAATCCAGGCGTATTTTGTTTTTGTACACGTCGCCGCCGTGTCCGTAATTGTTTCCGATGATCATTGTCTTTTTCTCTAACGCGTCAATATGCATGCACTTGAGCAGTATATCGCCAGGAGCAAGGTTTTCCGGCGAGCAGGCGGCAAGGAATTTGGAGGAACGCAGGCGGTCCTTTGGACTTCGCCAAGTGCCCCAAATTCCCCGCAGGCAAGCCGCTTGAAAACCTTAGCGACGCCAGCGCATAATGCGAAAGTGTATGCGTATCGATGCGTTTCCGTAAATGCGGATATAAATATGCTATATGAACAGGATCAGGCCGATGAGCTCGAATACGCAAAGGCATATGATGCTCGCTATATACATGAGCCGGCAGGCCCTGTTTATATCTTCTCCTTCAATCGCCCTGTCCGGATCTCCCATGGTCGGCTTTTCATAGAGCTTTCCGAAGTAGTAGGCGTTGCCCCCCAGCTGCACGCGGAGAGCTCCTGCACAGGCGCTCTCGGTCTGGGCGGAATTGGGGCTTGAGTGGTTCCTTCTGTCCCTCTTCCATATCCTTGCCGCGTTCTTTCCGTCGAAGCCCCCTATATACGCTGCCCCTATCATCGCAAGGGCGCTTATGCGGGAGGGGACAAAATTAAACACGTCGTCCAGTTTTGCAGAGAAGCGTCCGAAGTTGATATATTTATCGTTTTTGTATCCCACCATGGAGTCCATGGTGTTGACGGCCTTGTATACGAAGCCTCCCACCGGGCCGAAAAGGAGCATCCAGAACATAGGCGCTATGACTCCGTCGGAAGCATTCTCTGCGACGGTCTCAACGGCAGCTTTTACCACCTGCTCTTCCGTCAGATTCTTCGTATCCCTTCCGACCAGCATGCCGACCTGTTTCCTTCCGGCATCGAGGCCTTCTTCCCTTAAGGCTTTAAGGACCTTTTTTGCTTCATCGGCAAGGCATTTAGCGGCAAATATCTGCCAGCTCATGACGGTGCAGACAGCAAAACAAAGCCACGGGCTTATGGCTTTGGAAATATATACAAGAGCGGATGAAAGCAAGGCTGTAAGAAGCAGCACCGTAAGGTTCATGCAAAGCCCTGCTTTCCTTTCTCCTTCTTCTGTTTTCGGAAATTCTTCTCTGTAGCGCTTTTCAAAATAGCTTATGGCCTTTCCTATGAGCACCACGGGGTGAGGGATCGATGCCGGATCTCCGATGACGCAGTCTATGAGAAAGCCTGCCAGCATGGCCCCTAAATATATCTTATACATGTATCAAAGCTCTTTATTTTCGCTCTACCAATTTACCGTCTTTTCTTGCCTTTTCCTCAAGCCTTTCCAGTATGGCTGCGCCTTTGGAATAGCCTGCGCATATGACCTCATCGCACTTGTCCATAAGGGCTGCAGCCCTTTCGAAGTGCTCTTCCGTGGTCACCGTAAAGGCCGGCACCGATACCACTTCATTGGCCAGATACTTTGCAACGTGGTAGTCTATATCGTTTTCGTAAATGATGCCGGCGTAGAAGGGCTTGTCCTCTTTCTGGAGCCTTCTGAATACGCTTATACCGTTGCCACTGGAAGAGATGACGAAGGTCTTGGCCTCTCCTTCTGGCCTTGGCAGCTCCACGCTTCCGAAAGCTATGTTATAGGAGCCTCTCTCCATGCCGTAGAGCTTGGTTATGACCTCTTCCTTGAATATCTCTTCGGGAGTCCCGAAATTCGATATGACGTCGCCGCTGACGCACATGACCTTGTCCGAGATCTTCTGTGCAAGATCTATCTCGTGAAGGGACATTATGACGGTTATGCCCTTTTCCTTTGACATGGCGCGGAGCATGGACAAAAGCTCAAGCTTATGCTTTATGTCCAGGAAGGAGGTGGGTTCGTCCAGGACTATGATGTCAGGCTCCTGGCATATGGCTCTTGCCAGGAGTATCCTCTGCCTCTGGCCGTCGGATATGGAACGGAAGTCCCTTCCCGCAAGCTCTTCGGCGTGGACCCTCGCCATGGCATTGTAGACCTTTTCCCTGTCCTCTTCTGAAAGTATGCCTAGGGAATTGGTGTAGGGATAGCGCCCCGTTGCGACCACGTCGTAGCAGGTCATAAGCTCTCCTTTTATGCGCTCCGTGAGGACCACGGAGACCTTCTTTGCAAGTTCTATAAAACTCATGTGCTTTACGGAAGCGTCGGCTATGAGGGCGTCTCCCCCTATCATCTCAAGATGCTTGGTTATGCTCTTTAAGATGGTCGACTTTCCCGCTCCGTTGGGGCCGATGAGTGAGAGTATCTCACCCTTTTCTATCCCGATATTTATGTCGTGGATCAGTACTTTCCCATCGTAGCCGACGGCAAGATCCGAAGTTTTGAAATAGTATCCTGCCATGGCCTTACCTCTCCTGTCTCTTTAGGAGCATTATTATGACTATAGGAGCTCCGAATATGGCCGTGACCGTGCTTATAGAAAGCTCGGTGGGAGCGAAGACCACTCTTGCTATGTAATCGCAAAGCATACAAAATACCGCGCCTCCCATGAAGGAAGCGGGGATGACCACTATGGGCTTTGCCGTGTTGAGAAGTATCTTGACTATGTGAGGTACCGCTATGCCTACGAAGGATATGGGGCCTGCAAAGGCCGTTACGGTGCCTGCAAGAAAGCTGGACAGCATGATGAGTACTATCCTGAAGGTCTTGACGTTGACTCCCATGCTCTGGGCATAGGACTCTCCCATCTGATATGCGCTGATGGGCTTTGCCAGAAGGAATACTACGGCGAAGGTTGCGAGGACTATGACCGAGGATATGAGAACGTCATCCCAGTCCATACCGGAAAAGCTGCCCCTGGACCAGTTGTGAAGGTTGACTATGTCGGCATCCTTTGCAAAGGTCACGATGAACTCAGTAATGGCAGTGCAGATATAGCTTATCATGATGCCGGCCACAAGGAGCATGGACATTTGCCTTATGGACCTTGCGGCAAGCAAAACGAAGCCCATGGATATGAGGGCTCCCGCAAAGGCCGCAGCCACCATCATGAGGGATGAAACGCTCTTTACGTAGTTGAGGACTATGATCATCATGACCGCAACGAAGAGCTTCGATCCTGCGGATATACCTAAAACAAATGGACCCGCTATGGGATTTCCGAAATAGGTCTGAAGAAGGAAACCGGCAAGGGCAAGAGCGCCCCCTAGGACCGCTGATGTTATCATCCTGGGCATCCTTAATTTCCAGATGATGTTGTATGCCGTCGTCTCACCTGCTCCCTCTCGAAGGAATATGATCCTTGCTATCTCCCTTACGGGGATGTGCACTGAACCTGAATTTATATTCCAGACAACGAGGAAGAACATGACTATGGCAAGGCCTATGAATACGCCCGTATATCTGGCGTAAGCCGCAGGCCCTGTCTTCATTTCTTTCAATGCATCTTGTTTCATTTCAGTCTGTGTATGTAGTTGAGGCTTTCGCCGTCGCCGGCAGTGCCTAGGATTATCTTGTTCATGTCTTCAATGATGCTTCCCATCTTGTCGGTCTCCTGGTACATGCTCTTGCTGGTGCACCATACCTCGCCGTTTTTGGAAGCCTTGAAGCTCGAAAGGACGTTGCTCAGATCATAGAACTGCTCCATGGTATAGATCTCCGCCGCTATGCTGCTGTTGTAGATGATTATGTCCGCATCCACAGCGCGGTTATAGAACTCCTCCATGCTCATGTTGATAGATGAAAGCTTGGAGTCGGACTGAAGGTCCTTAAGAGCATATTCGCCGCCCGCAAGCCTGATCATGGAAGGTATATATCCTTCGCCCGCATAGGTGACCACGTTGCCTCTGCTGTTCACATAGAAGAAAGCCACTGTCTTTCCCGTGTTGGGCTGTTCTCCGAGGTTCTTGATGATCTCAGACTGCACGTCGTAGGCTGCCTTTGCCTTTTCCGGAAGGCCTATGATCTCTCCGAAGAGCTTTATCCATTCGGGTCGGCCCACGGGATGATCTTCATAGGTCGCGCGCTCGCCCATGACAGGGATCCCCAGCTCTTCGAGCTTTTCTTTGACTTCCGGCGTATGATAGATCATGGTGGACTCTATGGCAAGGTCGCAGCCTCCTCCTATGAGTATCTCATAATCGGGAGCGCTGTAATGCCCCGCATATACTATCTTGCCTTCCTCCATGGCTTTGTTCGCTTCTTCCGTAGACCATTCGCCGGTCTCAAGACCTGAGTATTTCACGTAGTCGAGGGCATCCATGCCGTTGAAATGAGCCATAACGGAAGTGGCCGGCAGGTAGATATGATCCACGGGCTGCTGTATCACCACGACATCTTTTGCCAGGTCTTTCGGCGCCTTTTTCCCTTCGGGGACGACCATGATATTGTCTCCGTTGTTGATGGTTATATATGAGTACCCGCCCTGATATCTGTATATTTTGAATTCGGTGGCGTGCTCCGTCTCTACGGTCTCTTCGTACTTAAGACCATCGAATTCGGGAACGTCCCCTGATTTTTCTTCTTTATCGCCGCAGGCGCAAAAGCAAAGCGCCATGGACAGGGCAAGCAAAAGGGCTAAAGCTTTTTTCATTGTTGT
>CAZTHD010000027.1:0-10399 GCA_964613315.1 uncultured Oscillospiraceae bacterium
GCAAAAAAAGAAATAAAGCGGATACCACGGTCCTCCCTTCGATTTTTTCCCTATTTTCCATCGGACAAAACCTCCTTCCCCTCAGAAGTCTTGTTTTCTTTAAACAGCTTTATGACGTCTTCGCTCGTTACCGCATTGGAGAAGACGTGCCTGCTCATTCTGTTGGCTGCAGTGGTATAGAAACTGTTCTTTGCAAAGAACCTGTTCGGCGTATTGGTAGTAACAATGGATCCTTCGAAGAACATGGAAACGCTGTCTGAAGACTTTGCGCAGAACTCCGTGTCATGAGACACCATCACTATGCTGACTCCCCGTCTTTTGAGCTTCATGAGCACGGAAGCAAATTTGAGTTTGAAGAAAGCGTCCATGCCTTTGGTGGGCTCATCGAGAAGCAGTATCTCGGGATCTGTAAGAAGTATCTTCGCAAGGGCGGCTCTTTGCTGCTCTCCTCCCGAAAGATCGTAGGGATGCGATGAAAGAAGGTCCTCTATCTCGCAGACTTCGCTGACCTCCTTTACTCTCTCTTCTTTATCAGAGGCTTTCCCGGGAAGCATCTCAAGAAGATCGTCCCTTACAGTCCTCTTTACAAACAAGCACTGGGGATCCTGGGGAAGCATGGCCATAACTCCTCCGAAGAGCTCCTTGGGATCATACTTCCTTATGTCCTTTCCTTTGACGAATATCCTTCCTCTGTAGGGAGAAACAGCAGTGGAGATGCATTTGAGCGTCGTCGATTTTCCTGTCCCGTTGCCTCCGACCACGGAAAAAATCTCGCCCTTTCTTAATTTAAAGCTTAAGCCCTTGAGAACGTCCGGAAGATCTTTTTCGTATCTGAACCATATCTCCTTTACCTCAAGCACGGGGTCTTTGACATACGGATCATACTCTTCTCCTCTGTCGACGGAAGTAACTTTAGGTCTCTCTTCCGAAAACTCTGCAGAAAGGAACTGCCTTCCTTCCCTTACGGTCAGAGGACAGTCGCCGCTGCCGCCGACGCCATAGAACACCTGAACAGGAGAAGGCATGGCGCAGAACATATCGCTGTCTTTTTCTTTAAGAGCCTCTCCTATGATCCTCGGACTTCCTTCTGCAACAATGCTTCCGTCTTCCATGACCACCACTCTGTCGGAAGCGTGAAGTATGTCTTCGAGCCTATGCTCCGTTATTATGACCGTAGTGCCCAGCTCAAGATTTATCTTTCTTACGGTATTTAAAAAATCGCTTGCCGCTATGGGATCGAGCTGAGAAGCAGGCTCGTCAAGGATCAGGACTTCCGGCTGCATGGCCATGACTGATGCAAGGTTCAGCAGCTGCTTCTGCCCTCCGGAAAGCTCTGTGACGCTTTTTGAAAACCAGCTCTGTATACCGAAATAGCTGGCCATCTCGGCAACGCGAAGCCTCATGGTCCTTTGATCAAGCCCCAAAGACTCAAGGCCGAAGGCAAGCTCATGCCATACCTTATCAGTCACTATCTGGCTGTCGGGATTCTGCTGGACAAAGCCTATCTTTGAACTCTGGTCGTAAAGGGACACCTTCGAAAGCTCTGTTCCGTCAAACAGTATCTCTCCCGTCCTCTTTCCGTGAGGAGTCAGGACAGACTTGAGATGCCGAAGAAGGGTCGTCTTGCCGCAGCCGCTCCTTCCGCATACAGTGATATATTCGCCTTTCTCTATAGAAAGATCAACGTGAGACAGAGCATATCTGTCCCCCGCCGAAGGATATTTAAAACTTAAGTCTTTTATTTCGAATATCGGCATATTCTTTCCTCAGTATACGCTGCCTCCAACGTCTGCTCCGAGGCCGTTGCAGGTGTAGCACCAGACTATGTTGTCTCCGTCAGAAAGCCTGTATGACGAGCACCCGTAGTTGGGGAACCAGCCGTTGACCTTGTACATCCATCCGCTCTGCGGTCCGCAGTCGAATTCGTACAAATGGTTTATACCTTCTATATAGTAAGAATTATACATGGGAGTCCAGGAGTATTCTATCTGTATCCCCGCATAATTGCACACTCTGTTTAGTACGTCGAAGACGGTCTCTCCGTCCGTAAACTCTACTCTTGAGGTCGCAAGTATGACCCCGCTCGAAGGAACGAATACGTCCTTGCCGGCAGTGAGATTTCCCATATTGTCGAGTATGGTATAGCACACTATCTGTATGGTGCAGTAAAGAGAAGGAGCACTGCTCTGTGACTGCCCCGAAGGCCTAATCACCGAGATGGTGGTCTTCTCAGTGCCTCCCTGGGCCAGTATCTCCGCCTCGTGCTTTGCAAGCTCCTCAAGAGCTATCCTCTTTTCTTCTTCCCTGTCCTCTACGACCTTATCGAGCTCAGCAGGGCTGAAGCATATGCCTTCTGCCTTCTTTGCGTTTTCTATGGTGAACTCATTAAGAGACGTTATCTGAAGGCTCACCACCTCGACTTCTCCGCTGAGTATGGAAAGGACCTCTCCGGCCTTTGCCCTGTAAGCACTCCCTGAAGCTCCTCCCTGAGCGCTTCCAAGGGACGCCGTCCTCATATCTGCTGCGGAAGATTTTGCCGTATATACGGCTTCTCCGCTGAACACGCTTACTGTAAGGGCTCCGGTCTGAGCCGAGATGTGATAGACGCCTTTAGAAAGCTCTACCTTCTCGCCGCCTATGGAAAAATCAAGAGCCCTTTCTTTCCCTATTTTTATGAAAGCCTCTCCCATGGCAACGTCTGCTGCAAAGGCATCGCAGGAGGCGCTTTTCACCTCCATTTCGCTCTCAGCTCCCAGCACTATGTTCACCTCCGCGGCGTCAACGCCTAAAGAGGACATTCCTGAAGTCCTGAGCCTGTCGCCGTCTCTTAGGACCGTCTCCTCGCTTAAGGAGAAGCCCACTCCGTTCCTTACCACGCTGGCAATGCCTACGCTTCTGTTTGCCTTGGCGAAGCTTTCGCTGCTGCCTTTGTCGAACCAGCCCTTAAGGCTCCCGGCGTACATGACGGCTCCGCCTATCATAACGAAAATGAGGAGTACCATCACTGCATTGAGTATCCTTCTTTTCTTCATGGCACAATTTCCTTCCTGCTTATTCTTAAATTACTTTTTTCTTCCTACTCTTATTATACTCACGGCGCGTTCCTAAAAAGTGCCGTTTGGGCCCTTTCAGGGCCCCTGTCTGAAAAAATAATAAAATTTTTTCTTCCTTTCCCGCACGGGAAAAGAAGGCTGACACTGCTTCATCTAAAAACGCAGTCATTCACAGCTTCGAAAAGCTGTGAATGATTGCTTATGAAGTTAGATCTTTTTAGATCCGTACTTTATCAGTCATCTTCTTCCTTCTTCTCTTCTTGTTTTTTGATTATTTTGATAATTGTATCTAGCTTATATAGAATCAACGCCAATACGCTGATTGTAATCACTACTGCAACGATATATACTCTGTTAGGAAAAAGAGATGCTCCTAAAATAAATGCCACATAATATAAGAGCAATAAAAAAACCAAATACCCGATAAACATGATCAAAAAATCCTTCTGTCGCCTCTATATCTATCAACCAACTGTTGTCTTTGCTTACTTCAAGGATTGTAATAAACTGTAATTGGAATACCCCTTATCTCTGGATCTGCCCAAGATACATTTATTCCTGCTGACGCGGATACTGTTCCAGGGAATGAAATTGTGATTGATGGAGAAAAAGATATAGATATTCTTGTATGAGTGTAACTTCCTACAGCATTATACACCGTTTGTAAAGTAGGATGTACTACACTAGTTTTAAACTGATAACGTGCTCGAAAATCACTGTAAATAGCTGTATAACCAGTATCAAAGACATCATCAGGAAGATCAAAATAACCTGCAGAGCCATACCAATTACCATTAATGGGATTCCCGTAGTCATTATTGATATAGTAAAAGGCTACACTGTTTGATCCAGATGACCCAGAATAAATATATGAATCATAATAGTAATAACCATACTGAGTATTATTTACTAATGCTGTTTCTGTAGCACATGCCCCTAAAGAATCCATCGACCGATAATACGGCATCGTTAACCAACGAGCATCGATTGTATGTAAATAGACGCCACCACCGTAATTTGTTATTGTATATACTACTTGCATGTAGCTGTCTGCTAATTCATCATAATATCCATCCCTGTTTTGTAATCCACTTTCGATATTATGTATCAATATGTTTTTCTTTTCCTCTGCAATTGCGGCAGCATTCATTGCTTCAGCTTCTGATACATAGGTAACATTGCCACATTTATCTGTTTTAGTGTAAGATGTTACTGCAATTATGTCTTTCCCCTCTGCTATTGCCCAAAAATCGTCTTCGTTTAATTTAGACACATTTTTTTCATCAAGACCGAAACTAAACAACAATGATTTGACGTTATCTAGATTTATATCACCATTTGGATTTATTAATTCCCCATTATTCTCATATTTTCTGATAATTCGATTATTATCATCCTCATACTCTTCAACTATGACAGCTCCATATTGTTTCATCTTGACATCCCTCGCGGTTTTTTCACTTGCTATACAAGGGATACCACAATGCAATACTATTAACAAGGAAACGATTAGCGATATACATTTTTTCATAGTAATCCTCCTCATATCATTTTTATAAATCATACTCACTGGTTTGCCTGTTATTACTATGTGTATCTATCCTATAACTCTATTCGATACCATTATAGGATCTGATATGTTCATCATTGGGGCTTTGGATAAACAAAGCCCCAATATTCTTAGCAATTAAGCTTTTTGATCTTCCTTCTTTCTCCTTTTCAGGAGCAGGAAAAGAGTGAGTATGAGCCCTGCTCCGCCTGCAACGTAGAGCCAGATCCTGCTCTTCTTTGCAGGTTCAACGTCCTGTTTCCCATTGAATATCTCTTCCCAGGAAAGCGAGCTTCCGAATGCTGCCATGGGCCCCGTCTTGTCGGTGAGCACCGTGAGCACTCCTTTGGAGACCTTGCCCTGGATATATTCGAAGCTTCCGTCTTCCTTCACTCTCACGAAGACAACAGTCTTGCCCTCCTCTATACCGTCCGCAGGGACCATGATCTTGATAGACCCTCTGGGGACAAAGTCCTTACCCGTCAGTATATCGGTATAGCTTATGGCTCTGACTGAACCAAGATCTGCATCCTCTCCGAGGACCTCCCTTATGGCGGCTATCTGCTCGTCTGTAAGTTCGGCTTCCGATACGTTCAGCTTGACGTGCCACGGAAGGACGTCCTCCGTATTGTCTCTTGCGTCGGTTGAGGTAGGCTCGTCGTAATGAAGATCGTCCGCCAGCTTGGAGAGCACCTTCTCTTCGAATTCCTTGTAATTCTTGGCGAAGAGCTTTTCGTCAGGACTTAAGGCCTCGTACTTTTCGTAGGCGTCGATTATGGCCTGGATCTCTTCATCGGTGAACTCCGTCTTGTCTTCGGGAGTTGCGTCGATGATATCCTTCATAGCCTTGTCGGCCTCCTTCGTTGCCTCAGAGACCTGATATGCAGTCTCGCCCCCAGGAACTACAGTGCCGCCTGAGGGAGTTCCGCCTCCCTGGCTGCCCTGCGCATCCTTGAGAGCCTGAAGGTCTTTCTCGGCCTTTTCAAGCTTTGCCACGAGCGCCTCGTCGACCATTGCCTTTTCTTCATCAGAGAGCTCATCGAAGTATTCCCTTGCGGCATTGATAGCATCTTCATCGCTGAGCTTCACCGTATCCGGAATAGCGGATATGAGTTCCTCAGCCTTTTCTGCCTTAAGCTCGCTAAGCTTTTCTTCGTCTGCTTCCAGCTTTTCGACAAGCTCCGAAGGAACATTTGCCTTTTCCTCATCAGACAGCTTCTCGTAGGCATCTCTTGACTCTTCTATGGCATCCTCGTCTTCCAAAGTCACGTCTTCGGGATCCGGAAGTGCCTCTATCATCTCGGACACGTCGTCTGCAGTCTTTACGATATCGACGTCAGTCATATCATAAAGGGCCGTCTGTCCGTTTATCAGTCTGAACCAGGCTGCAAGAGCGTAGTAGCCCTGCTCCGTAGCCATACCGTCGAGGCCGCCTGTAGGTATGTGCCTGAATCCGCCGCCTTCCACGTAGAAGCTGCAGAGATTGTCTATAGCCGATATATCGTTCTTGATGAACCTCTCATCGGTCATGGGATCTATGCCTAGAGCCGTGAGAGCCACCACTACCTGAGCTACGCTTTCGACGCTGGCTCCGTCTATGGAACCGAATCCGCCGACGCTGCTTTGCATTTCTGAAAGCAGCCCTACCGCTTTGTCTACGGCTGCCTTTACCTCAGGACTCTTATCATAGTACGGAGCAAGAGCCTGAAGAGCCATGCCCGTCATATCGGGATCCGCTTTCGTTCCCGCAAGAGCCCATCCGCCGTCTTCAAGCTGGCAGTCAAGTATGTAGTTGACCAGATCATACCTGTTGTAATCGGCGCCTTCGGGCAGATCGTAGTTATGACAGTCAAGCGCTATGAGCGCCCAGATAGGTCCGTTGATACCCTGCTTCTTGAGATACTCCATGGAGTCAAGTCCCTGGAGCAGGTTGTGGCCGGCTACGTTTGTAACGTCTTCGCCAAGAGCCGTCAGAGCAATTATGAGCCTTGAGTTGTCCGTCGACTTGCTTGCATGGAGCCTTTCGTTTTCGTCTATATTCGCTTCGACGTAGGCTTCGACGTTCTCAAGATAATCTACCTTGCCGGGAACTGTCCTTCCCGCTCTTGCAAGCCCTATGACAGCCCACTCTCCGCCTATCTCGGCAAAGGTGAGTTCGTGTTCACGGGCAAGTCCTTCGATATAGTCGCCGGTGGTCTCGAAGATATCCTCGATATGTCCTTCGCTCTCAGCGGCAATAGCCTCAGCCGCAGCCATCAGAGCTTCGAGCTTTTCTATGGAAGCGACCTTCATAGCGCTCTTGGCGCCTTCAGACGCCGCTTCATAATCTCTATACAGAGCTCTTACAGAAGCCACATCCGCATAGGTCAGATCCTCAGGATCCGGCATAGCGGCTATGCGGTCTTCGAGACCCTTTACAGTAACCAGCTCTTCGATCCTCTCGACACAAGCATCGAGTTTATCTTTGAGAGCCTCAGGCACCTTTGCCTTGTCTTCTTCTGACAAAGCATCATAAAGAGCTTTGACCCTTTCGACTTCCGCTCTGTCATCTACGGTCAGCTTGGAAGGCGAAGGCAGTTTGTCTATCTGTTCGATGACGTTTTGCACGCCAGTAGCCACGGCAATGGTGTACCTTGTACCCATACCATCTCCCATGGAAGGCCATGCGCTGTCGCCGACTCCGATATATATGACGTCCCCTGCAGTGAGAGGTACTACGCTTCCGCTTTCGTACCAGAACTCGGCTCTCGGGTCGTAGTTATTGAGATATGCTCTCGCCTGATATGCGATATTGGCAGCCGTGTACGTAACGGTGACGGGCTGATTGGGATCGATGACAGTCAGCGTATAGTTGGTGACCGCACCGTCGAACTCAGGAGTCAGCGTACCGTTGGTTATGACCAATTCCTTGAGTTTGGTATTGGTGTCGCCCTCAGTCGCACCTCCGATATCCTGTCCGTAATTGCAGGTATATTCGACAAGTATTTCATCTCCGGCTTTGAGCTTTCCGTCCGATACGGTGAACATGGCAAAGCCTTCGTTTACCAGCCATCCGTTGAGAGAACCCATCCAGCCAGCTCCGTCTCCACCGTCGAACTGTGCAAGTCCGTTGATCGAGGAAATGTAAGACCCGTCGCTTTCCAGAGTCTTTCCTGCCGACGTGACCGCATCAACAACAGCAGACATCATAGACGTTGAAGAGTCTAAATCTATCATCTTGTCGACCAGTACACCGTCCCAGGGAGCACCGTCCGTCTGACTATAGGTCGTATTCCGGACTATCACGTGGACCTGCTGGACCTTGACCGCCTCCTTCATCGCCACTATGGCAGCCTCGTAGGCAGCCTGGACTGCAGCTTTATCTTCCGCTGCTTCTATGGCAGCAAGACCTGCAGTTTTAGCCTCCAGAAGTGCTGCACTTTGAGCTTCGCTCAGCGCACTCTGGTCATAGGCTTCATAAGCTTTTTCAAGAGCAGCCTTTGCAGCGGTCTTAGCCTGAACAAGGTCTTCTTCCGAAGAACCGCCGTCCTTGATGACGTAAAGAGTTATGACAAGGTCGTCTCTGAGAGCCGTGACTCTAGGTGTTGCAACCGCACCGTTTGTCAGTTTGTCTTTCGTATCGACATAGTGATCGTCAACGTTCACGGCAAATCTGCTTATGCTGTATCCGTTAGTTATGAACTCACCGCCCTGTTCAGCAAATCCGACATATATACCGCCTACAAAGTAACCGTCAATATCAAACTGTGTGACTGTCTCAGTATCCGGCGTCATATAGTATTGAGCGTAGCGACCTTCGGCAGTCCATTTGTATTGATATACTTCGTTAGTGATTTCCAGATCGGAATAGTAAAGACCGTCCCAGCCTCTGATCCTTGCAGGAACTTGATTTTCACCCGTCCCGACTTCAAGCTCGTCACCTGTTTCAGCATCAACGACCTTAAAGCTAACGTGCAGGGAAGGTCTGTTCCCAAGTGCTGATACATCTTGAGCGAGGAACCTCTGAACGAGCATACTCTCTCCCGAACTAAGCTGGCCCTTCTGATACTCGGTCATTGCATCCCATGCATCTTTAAGACCGTCAAGCATGAACTTATCCTGCTTGTACAGTTTACCTGCATCAAGATCTTCCTCTGTGGGAAGTCCCGCCAGGCAGAACCTGACGTTCGCAAGGTTGATTTCAGCTGCATCAGCATTTGCCTTCTGGATTGCCTTTATCGCATCAGCTGCTTCATCGAATGCCGCCTGCGCAGAACCAGTCGAGCTTGCAGCGTCTATAGCATTGCATCCCTCATCAAGGAGCCTTTGTACTTCTTCAAGCTGCTCAGCAGTATAGAAATCATCCTCGTATGCGTTTGCGATCTCGCTAAGCTGTGTTTTGAGCTCTTCCTTGAATCCGCTGATATCATCAGGATCTGTAACATGTACAAGAACATTAGGACCGTTAACAAGACCTCCCTTTTCACTGTCAATGATGTAATTCAGAGCATACCAGCCTTCTGAAGCGTCCTCCGGAGAATACAGGGTCAAACTATACTGACCACTCTCGTCTGAAATGGTTCCCGTATACTCAGTAGCAACAGAATGAAGTGCTTCCGTTTTGGTTTTTACAGCATTGCTGATGTATACTTTTGCACCTGCCTTAGGCAATTGCTGCCCATTGTAGTCAGTTGGCATGGCAAGCCAGTACAAATCACTAACTTGAACACTTTCGCCTGCTGTAACTTCCACTTCTGTAGGTTCCGTAAACAAGTATTGTATGTCACCTTTGACTTTATACGATTCCATAGGCTTGTCCCCACCTATGATACCTACAGATTCCATAGGAGACAGCATTATTGCAATGACGATCGTGTCTCCATCTTTGACTCTGACATTGCTGTAATAGTTCCTGTATAGACCGATTCCCGTTCCCGGACTATTGACAGATGGGTCATATAGGTAAATACCATTGAGGTATACTCCGGTCTGCCTGTCTTGTTGATTTCCCGGAACTGTTATTCCATACTCAGCAAGGATGTTTCCTATGGTAGCGTTTTCGGATGAAATAGTTCCTTCATACTGACCCACATAATCAGGTATAGCTTCACCCTTGATAATATGATAATTGTCTACTATATGGAGTGTATACCCAACATCCTCAGCTGATGCAGTCAGTGTCTTGTAACATACATCCCAGAACTCTCTGCATTCAAGAATTATATTGTAGCATTGCCTCATGCCTATTCCATCAGCAGGAGCATCATTGTCTGCCAGGAACTGACTGGCAGTATCATATGAAGAATGATACACCTCCCAACTATCTGCAGTGTACTCACTTTCGTTTAATACAGAAGGAGAATGTGTTTTATTGACCATATTACTCATAATGTCGTATGACATCTGAGCATTCAAATACTCACCATCACCTACATCAACGATCTTATCAAGGTTTCTTACAGCTTCAATAAGAGCGTTCTCGACATCAGTGAAAATGGCCCAATCAGTTGTTGTCCAATCGAATGTTTTCCAATTGTTGAGCATCAATTCTGCATCAGTTTTAGCATTGTTGTATGCATTCCAACTGTCAGCAGTTGCAGATGTATCTGAAACTAATGTTACATCCTGCTCTGAACCTATATACACCTCTACACTTACAGTATAGTCACCAGGTATCCAGAAATAGTATTGAGCATTTACAGCTTCATACAGAGTTGTCGGATTCGGCTTGGAAACCGGAATCAATTTGGAAATAGCTGCTGAAAGCGCTGCTGCGGCTGCATCCACCTGTTCTTGAGTATTAGAAGTGGTCATGCTC
>CAZTHD010000028.1:0-10390 GCA_964613315.1 uncultured Oscillospiraceae bacterium
AGTATGGTCGAAAATCCCAACGAGAACGGAGTGGGCGAGCTCATAGCCCGCGGTCCCAACGTCATGGAAGGATATTATGACAATCCCGAAGCGACCGCAGAGATCTTAAGAGACGGATGGCTACATACTGGAGATCTGGTAAGCATAGATAAAGACGGATATATCACAGTCTGCGGCAGAAGCAAAAACGTCGTAGTACTGAAAAACGGCAAGAACATCTATCCCGAAGAGATCGAGACCATGATCATCCAGTCCATACCCTACGTCACTGAAAACATGGTCTTCGGTGAGCCAAGAGAGGTGGGCGGAGACGCTAAGGACCTGGTCCTTTCCGTAAAGCTTGTCTACGACCCTGATCTTGCAAAGGAGCAAAGAGGCGCAGTCACAGAAGAAGACGTCGAACGGGTGATAGGCGAAGATATACGAAAACTCAACGAAAACCTGCCAAGATACAAGCAGATACACAGAAAGTACATTACTACGGAACCCATGGAAAAGACGACCACAGGAAAGATCAAAAGATACAAACAGAATATCTAAAGAAAGTGAATTCGGTCTTTGCTCCCTCATTCTTTTATCCTATTTTTCTACACAAGCATATTTACCTATGCTGTTTTCCCTGAACACTTCGAGTATTTTGAAACCGTAGTCTCCGAGGGCTTCAAGCATTGCATCACGGTTCATCAGTATTATCACTGCGTCTTTGCTAAGCTCGCTCAGGCAGTCCGAAAGAGCGTCTAAGTTGTTTCCGAAATAGCCGGGAAAGAGGCAGATCTTTGCGATATGCTCATAGGCAGATTCTTTGCTCATCATTTTTGTTCCGTCTAAGATGAATATGGTCATGGCTATTCCTCCCCGTAAAGCAGCGTAAAGTGATCGTAATGATCGTCTGTATAGTATATGAGCCCGTCGTTTGAAAAGATTATCCTCTTTGCCCCGCGGCTCGATTTGCCGTTGGTATCTATATCGCACTCATAATATTGGCGGCCGCTTTTTTTCGGCAGGAGTCCTTCGTTATTGCCGAATTTATCTCCGCCTATGGCAGCACCTTCTATATATTTTTGTACAGAGCCTCCGGACCAGCCGGCGGCTTCAGCCTGTTTTTTTGTCACGTAGTTAGAGGGAAGGTGCCCGTAGGTATGTATGTACAAAGCCACGTGGTCCTTGTCAAAGTATTTTCCCGATTCTTCGACGCTTATACCGGTATCGGGTTTCTCGGGACTATCTCCTTGCTGGGATCCGGGATCTCCTGAAATGAGTGTGAATGATTTGAAGTAGTCTTCTGTATAGTAGATCAGGCCGTCGTTTGAGTAGACAAGGCGCTTTTCGCCCCGGTCGTCTTTTCCTTTCGTGTCTATGTCGCAGACGTAGTATTTCCTGCCGCTTTTTTCAGGCAGCAGTTTTTCTTTGTTGCCGAAGCTCTCGCCCCCTATGGCAGCCCCTTCTATATACTTTTCCACGGAGCCGCTGCTCCAGCCTGCGGCCTGGGCTTCTTCCTTGCTCACGTAGTTGCTAGGAAGCTTGCCGTATTTTACGAGGTAGGCCGAGACGTCCTCAGCGCTGTAGTACCAGCCGTCTTCCGTTATGCCCGAAGGCTTTGGACCATCCGGCTTATCTCCTTTGTTCAGGTAAAGCACTGCTCCTATGACCAGCGCCAACAGCAGTACGTAAAGTATTATCTTTTTCCAGTCGCGTTTCATATTTTTTTCTCTCCTTGACCTAAGGATATAATACAAAAGGATATGAGCATTTTCAATTCGATTTCAGGCCTTTTATTGAAATTGACTTGTCCATATTGTAAAATTATGTAGGAAATATAAATCAGTTCATCATATATACAGTATTATGAAGAGGATAGCAGTTGCATCGGATTCCTTCAAGGGGACGCTTTCAAGCAGCGAAATTTGCGAAATAGCGAAAAGAGTTATTCCGGAGTATTTTCCTGAGTGCGAAGTGTTTGCCATGCCCGTAGCGGACGGGGGAGAAGGTACCGTCGACTGCTTTTTGAAATTAGGCGCAGTTCCGGTCACCGCAGAGGTCTGCGGTCCGTTCTTTGAAAAAGTCAGGGCGGTGTACGCCCGCCTCGGGGATACGGCAATCATAGAGATGTCGGCAGCTGCGGGACTTCCTCTTGCAGGAGATAAAAAAGATCCCGAGCGCACCACCACCTACGGAGTCGGCGAGCTCATAAAGCATGCGGTAAATTCCGGATGCCGCAGGATACTCTTAGGCCTTGGCGGGAGCGCGACCAACGACGGAGGCTGCGGCATGGCGGCGGCCTTAGGAGCTGTCTTTCGCGGCAGCGACGGAAATGAATTCATACCTACGGGGGGTACTCTTTTCGGCATACGTGCGGTCTTCCTTCGCGAGATCGACAAGTTCCTTGATGGCGTTGATATAATAGCCATGTGCGACGTAAACAACCCTCTCTGCGGCAAGAACGGAGCATCATACGTCTACGGGCCCCAGAAAGGCGCAGACCAAGAAGCTGCAGCAAGGCTCGATAAAGGACTTGAGCGACTCTCTTCCATCATGACCGTCATAAGGGGAGAGGATATATCTGACCTCCCCGGCGCCGGAGCCGCCGGCGGCATGGGCGCAGGCTGTATGTGGTTCCTAAAAGGCATACTCATGCCCGGCACTGAGGCGATACTCGACGCTGCCGGTTTCAGCAGGGCTTTAAGAAGCGCCGATTACGTTATAACGGGAGAGGGAAGGCTCGATTCGCAAAGTTTAAGCGGCAAATTGATCTCAGGGGTCAAAGCAAGGGCAGATGCGGCGGGAGTCCCCGTCATAGCCATAGCAGGCTGTATAAAGAAAGGTGAAGAGGATCTCTTTAAGGATTTTCGAAAGATATATACGACTTCAGATCGCTACGCTCCCATAGAGGAGCTTAGAAAATATGCAAAAATGAATTATGAAAATGCGCTTCGCAGATTCTGTGTAGACGCGCTCGGAGGGAGATTATGAAAAAATACGTAGCATGGTTCCTCATCCTGGTTCTTGCCGCTTCGGCATGTCTGTATTTTGCCAACTATTTTCAGACAGATGGCGGAAAGATAACTATACAGGAGGGAAACATAGAAGTAGGCGAAGGTGAAAACGCCGAGATAGTTGGCAACCTTCACTACAAGATGTACATACCTGAAGGAGTGAGCGCCGATGATCCGGCTCCTGCAGTTTTGATGCTCCACGGCTATCAGAACGATCACGAGACCTGCGCAGCTTACGGCATCGAGCTTGCAAGACGAGGCATAGTTGCCATGGCTGTCGACGAATACGGACACGGCTCTTCAGACATAGGTCTCATAAAAAGAGGATACGTAAACCACAAGGTCACGGTGAATTACGGCGAGGATTCGGAAGCTGACGGGACTTACGTTCAGATAGGCGGCCCCGACAGATATAAGCTGATGATGAACTTTTCCAACCTGTCATTCTTTGACGATCACTATTCAAAGGACAGCGATGGCAATGCCATCACCGATTCTTCCTGCGGAGGTATAGCAGCATATGCCGCCCTTTCATCCTTTGATTTCGTGGATAAAAGCCTTATGGGAGTTACGGGACATTCCATGGGCACCTGGTCTTCCTGGTCTGTGGCAGCCGCATTCAGCGGTACCGATATAGAGCCCAAGTGCACTGTCCTTCAATGCGGTGAACTCTTCAGAAAATCCGTTTACGACAACAAGAAGATACACTTCAACAACATGCTCCTGATCCAGGCCAAGTACGATGAGTTCAGTTATTTCAGAGATTACGAAAACACGGTCACCAATGAGCTCTTAAAATCAGATCTTCGCACTGAGTTCCTCGGCACCGATGCAGCCCATGCAAGATGGGACAGCTGCTATGGCCTGTTCGGAGAAGGGACCGCAAGATGCATTTGCCTTCTTGAGACTAATCACAGGCTCACCACCCACGACTGGATAGGCGTCGGTTTTGCTCTCAACTGGTTTGCAGACAGCTTCAAGTTCAACGGGGCATCCGAGGATCTTGTTAACCGCATGTATGCGAGAGACTGGTTCGACGATCAGATATATATGTACAAGGAATGGCTGGTTCTCGGGGCGACCCTCCTCATCATATTCTCCCTGATACCTCTTGCTTTTATGCTCTTAAAAGCCAAGCCCTTCAGCGGCATCATCCAGGAAGAACCTTCTTTAGAAAGGGTAAAACCTGCAGGAAAGAGGTTCCTCGGAGCTTTGATCATAATACTCTTAAGCGGAGCGTCATATCCTTTCATGACACAGCTCGGTCACGGACTTCTGCCTCTTCCCGAGAATGTCTTCAGGATGACCATAGGAAACGGCTTCCTCAGCTACTACGGTCTTCTCATCATCATAATGCTCATTATGACGATAGCAGGACTTGCAGGAGACAAGAAAAAGGGCTATACGGACAGATATCTCAACTTAGGCCTTGGAACGAGCGAAAAGCCTGACAGGTTCGGTTGGGGCCTTTGCTTTAAGTCCTTCGTTCTTGCGGCGCTGCTCATGGCATATATGTATGGCGTCGTCGCCCTTGCAGAAAAGCTCTTCTATCTCGATCTTCGCTTCATATGGCCTTTCTTCAAGACCTTTACGGGCGAAAGAGCGCTGCAGTTCTGCGTTTACATACTCATTTACATGGCTTTCTTCATCCTCAACAATTCGAGGGCCATGGCAAACCTTCGCACTAAGAAGACTTTCAGCGGCGGCTTCCTTGGGTGCTGGCTTAGGAATGCGCTCATAATGACCGGAGGAGTCATCATCATCGCATTGGTGGAATACATACCATTCTTCATGGGAAAAGGACCCGGTGCCGATCTCTTCTTCGGATCCACCTTCGGAGGACCTTTCATGAGCCTTCTCATAGTGTTCCTGCCGCAGATACTCCTGTTCAGCATAGTCTCCACGGCGCTGTACAGAAAGACCAAGACAGTGTTCCCCGGAGCTATCATTTCGGCTATGATGGCTTGCTGGATAGTGACAGGCGGATCTTCGATGCTGTGATGTCAACAGATCCATCTTAACAAGGGAAGAGCAGAACAATTGATAAAAAACTAAAGAAGGCAGCCGCGGCTGCCTTCTTTTCATACTCCGTAGGGGTTTTCCCTTATGGCTGAGATCACTTTCTCCCTCACGTCGGGAGGGCTCAGTACTTCCAGGTCCTGCAGATACTGAAGAGCCCAGTAGATAAGGCCCTCGGTGGCAGTCAGAACGCTTGCTTCAAAGCTGCCGTCGGGCTTTTCTTTTATGGATATATCGCTGCCGAACTGCTCTATGACGTAGCGCAGCACTCTTTTTTTGCAATGAAGGCTCACTCTTCTCGGGGTCCCCGTATGAGCGAAAACCACCTTGTTGAGTGAATCGAGCTTTGCTTCTCTTTTCGTATATTCTATATTTTCATCCAGTATCCTTATATCCTTCATCATATCGATGCGGTAGAAGCTCGGCTCCCTGTGGCCCTGGGATATGAGGGCGAGGTAGTAGTGGCTTCCTTCGCATATCATGGCGTAGGGGTTGACGATGTAAGGCCTGTCTCTTCTTGGTTTAAGAGTCTTGTCATAATCGTAGTCCATATAGGTGAAGGATACCTGCTTTTTAGAGTTTATGGCTTCTTCCAGTATCTCTATGTTGAGGAACACTTCGGGGTTCGGGGATTTTTTGTCCGGGGCTATGATGTTTGTATAGCTGTAATATTTCCTTTCATAGGACGAGAGGAAGCTCCTAAGCTTTTGAAGGAGCTCTTCCGTTTGTTTTTTAGATATGTATTCGCAGGAATAGATAGCGTCTATGAGGAGCCTTATCTCCGCTATGGTGAAGTCCCTTGAGATGAGCATATATCCGTTTTTGTTCTCCGCATAGGTCGAGATCTCATATCCGAAATCGGAAAGTGCGTCTATGCAGCCGTATACGGTCCTTCTGTCGACCTTTCTCATGTACAGGCGCTCCATTTTATCTATGATCTCCGATGTCGAAATGATGTGGTTCTCATCTGTATACTCTCTAAGTATGTTCAGTATGCAGAGCATATTCGATTTATCTGTCGTAACCGCCATTTTTGATACTCCTTTACAGCCCTTTTCCATGTCCATTATATCATTAGTACATAAATTTGTACAAATAAAAGGAGCAAAATACAGATGAAAAAGGGAGGTGTGGATCATGAAGCATTACAGGATAGTCAACAAAGCAAGGTTCATATGTTTTGCCTTAGTTGTAAGTCTTACGGTTTGTTTTGTTATTGCAGGGGTATTGAATAAAAGTGAAGCTAAGACAAAAAGGGATATGAGATACACAGAAGTGACTGTAGAGGAGGGGGATACTTTATGGGAGCTCGCAAAGATCTACGGCAGCGGTGAAAAGGACCTTCGCGAAGTGATATATGATATCTGTACTCTCAACGGTATAAAGGCCGGGGATATACAGCCCGGCCAGACCTTGCTCATACCTCAGGAATAGACTTGAAGCCCTTAAACTTCCGGCTGTATCCACATTAACTACAAGGTGCTTTATATCCTGAGATTGCCATAAGACCACTTTCGTCATATAATATGATGTTAGTGGTTTTTTGTTTAGAAGTTATCAGACCACAGGAGAGAGATTTATGAATAACAAACCTATTGCAGTAGTTGACTCGGGAGTAGGCGGTCTTGCCTGCCTTTCCGAGATAAGGGATGCTATGCCCTCTGAAGACATAATATATTTCGGTGATACGGCCAATATGCCCTACGGCACAAAGACCAAAGAGGAACTTCTTTGCTGTGTTAAAAACTTTACGGATTATCTTTGTGAATACGGAGTAAAGATGATCATACTTGCCTGCGGCACCATGTCGTCTACGGCGATACCGTTTTTCTACGAGAATTATCCGGAGATCCTCATACAGGGCATCATAGACCCGGCTGTTGCAGCTGTTGTAAGAGCCTGCAGCGAGGGAGATAAGGTCGGCGTCATCGCCACTCCAAGATCCATAGAAAGCGGCGGATACCAGGCAGCTTTCAGCAGGGTGAAAAAGAACCTGGAAGTTTTCTACAAAGGATGCCCGGAGCTTTCTGTGTACATAGAAAAAGGCATCACAGACGGACCTGAAATGGAAGAGCTCCTTCATTCATATCTTGACGATATGGTTGAAAAGGAAGGGATAGGAACGCTTCTTTTAGGATGCACCCATTATCCCCTCGTTTCCGAATGTATAAACAGGCTCTATCCGGATCTTAAGCTTGTTGACCCTGCATTCAGCCTTGCAAGAAACGCGGCCATGCTCCTCAGCGTCCATGAGCTAGATGCTGACGATGAAAGAGACGGAGAGCTGATGATATATGCAAGCAAAAAGACTGAGAGCTTCGTAAAGATGGCAAAGCTCTTAGGGCTTGGCGACTATCCCGTGGAAGAGGTGACGCTGAAATGACGAGGGATGAGCTTTTTGAGCTGCTGGAACTCGACACGGCCGAAGACTTCGGATATTTCGAACAGTTCGCAGAGCTTGTGGAATGCGAAGAAGAGATATCCTATGACGATTTCTACGAGGTCATAGCAGGAGCCGATCTAGATACGCTTATCGAGATAAATGAGAACTATTTCACCGAAATAGAAAAGGCCTTCCCTGAAGACTGCGACGACTTTTACGAGGTAATGCAGTCCATATGGGATAATCTCAGGCAGCTTGTAAGAGATGCCGGGGACGAGACCTACAGAAGGGAATACGCAAACCAGCTCTACAGGTTCCACGAGATGTACACGGCTCCTGACGGAGCGTCAGTGGACGGAAAGCCCTGCACAGTCATGGAAGCTCTGGCAGAGAACAGGATCTCAAAGATAGATAATACAAGACACGTCTATGACTTTGAAAACAGTCTGGACTACGTGCCCGACTATATAAGCATGCGCTTAGGAGGATTTGAAGACGATGAATACGATAGTGACGGTACCATGTAAAACAATAAGGGCCATGGCAAGGGAAATGCTCAAAGGCAAGTACTGGATGACAGTACTCATAGTACTTTGCTGCCATATAATAGGTCAGGCTCCCGCCATGATAGCCTCGGCACTTACTAAAAACGAAACCATATTGCTGCTTGTGGAATGCGCAGCCTTCGTAGTGGAAGTATCCCTTACCCTTTGTTCCACCAGATATTACATGATGGTATTCAGAGG
This sequence comes from uncultured Oscillospiraceae bacterium, assembly GCA_964613315.1. GTDB lineage: Bacteria > Bacillota > Clostridia > Peptostreptococcales > Anaerovoracaceae > RUG13409. The sequence continues at coordinate 8,142 of CAZTHD010000028.1, forward strand.
ACAGGACTCAAGCCTCGACAACTTTACGGAGCCTCTTGTGCTCACCTGGAAGGGCGTTGCCATGGAACTCATCTCATACATACAGATCTTCCTGTGGTCGCTTCTTTTCGTGATCCCCGGCATCATATGCGCCATCAAGCACGCTCAGAATTTCTATGCAATGCTGGACAATCCCGAGTTTGGACCCATGGAATGCATACACAGGAGCCACGAGCTTATGGAGGGCAACAAGTGGAAGTACGTAAAGCTCATACTCAGCTTCATAGGCTGGGATATCCTTGCGTCTCTTCCTCTGACCATATATACGTATCTTTTCGGACCGAAGGTCGAGATCATATATCTCCCTGAGAATATAAACATCGAAGAGTATTGGATGATCATAAGAGAGCATTACGATAGGCTTGCAGCCTTCAATTCGACCCTCATACCGACGATACTGGGGCTGCTGACAGTGTTTGTCATAGCATACAGGGCGATAGCTTTGGCAGCCTTCTATGACCTTGCTTCCGGCAACCTCATAGTGCAGGACGGATCTCAACCCATTGTACAGGGTGCGGAATATTGATGGAATATACAGCATTGGTTTCAGACTCAAGACAGGCTATCCCCGGATGCCTGTTCTTCTGTAAAGGGAAACAATTCAAAAAAGAATATCTTGATACAGCGATCGAAAAGGGGGCCGCAGCCTACGTTTCTGAACAGGACTACGGGGTATCCGTGCCCTGCATCAGAGTCCCTGACGTTCGCGTGGCCATGGCGGAGTATTCCAAGGAGTTCTTTAAAGATCCTTCTGCGCATTTAAGGCTTGCGGGGCTCACCGGTACTAAGGGCAAGTCCACTACTTTGTATTTTCTTAAAAGCATCATGGAGCGTTCCTCCATATGCGGAGAGGGAAGATTCGGATATCTTTCATCCATAGACGACTACGACGGTGTGGATACCGTTGAGAGCCACCTCACTACACCCGAAGCCATAGAGCTCAACAGGATGCTTGCCAACATGGTAAAAAGCGGCATAGTTTTCGCCGGAATGGAAGTCTCTTCCCAGGCCCTTAAGTATGACAGGAGCCTTGGACTCCATTTTGAGACCGGCTGCTTTACCAATTTTTCCGAGGATCACATTGGCCCCGATGAGCACAGCAATATAGAGGACTATTTCTGCTCCAAACTAAAGCTCATAGACCAGTGCGATAAATTCATTTTGAATCTGAATTCGGAAAGGAGCGGCAAGGTCCTTGACGCCTGCATCAAAGCTAAAGAAGAGGGAAGGCTTAAAAAACTCATCTGCCTTCAGATAGAGTATCCCCTGGAGGAGGGAATAGGCGAAGCTCTCCTTGAAAAAGCATCGCCCTTTGCCGATGTAAACTGCAAAGTGTACGGTATATCCAAAGAAGGAGGCCATAGTTCCTTCGTCATCTCCGGTATAGGGGAAGCTGCTATATCCATGCCCGGCATCTTCAACGTGGAAAACGCTGCTGTTGCCGCTTTGTTTGCAAAGGAATACGGAGCTTCTAATGAGGAGATAAAAGAAGGCCTTCACTGCGCAAAGGCGTCCGGAAGAATGGAAGTCTTCAGAAATGAAAATAGAGATCTTACGGTCATAGTAGACTTTGCGCACAACGAGTTCGCCTTCAACAACATATTCGAGTCGGTCAGACAGGAGTATCCGAAGAGCAAAATATATGCCGTTTTCGGATGCCCCGGGAACAAGGCGCCTGAAAGAAGGGTAGGCATGCCGAGGTCTGCTGCAAAGTATGCGGACTATGTATATATAACGGAAGACGATCCCTTCAGGGAAGACCCCATTGAAATATGCAAAGAAGTATATGAAAATCTTCTTTCCTTCGGCGGAAAAGGAGAAATAGAGGCAGACAGAGAAGAAGCCATAAAGAAAGCCATCGGCAGAGCAGAGAAGGGAAGTGTCATACTTCTCCTTGCAAAGGGCAGGGACACTTTCATGCACAGGAAGGAATTCGATCCGTATATATCGGATCCCGTCCTTGCCGAAAAGCTGCTCAAAGAATTAATTTAAAAGAATATGCTCAACCAAAAGCTCTTTAAAATCGAAAAGGAAGATTCCTACACTAAGCACTCAAGGCTCATAAAGGAATACAAGGACGCCCACCCCTTGGCAAAGATCATCTCTCTTGGCATAGGGGACGTTTCTTTTCCTGTGCCCGTGCCCATAGCAGAGGCGATGAAAAAGGCCTGCGGCGATCTTACTTCAATGGATACCTTCCGGGGCTACGG
>CAZTHD010000029.1:0-9968 GCA_964613315.1 uncultured Oscillospiraceae bacterium
TATGTCTTCTCCGTAGTTTATACAGGCTTTGATATAGTCATAACCCGGGTAAGCTATGAGAAGAGGCTGACCGGCATCCACGTAATATCCGTTGTAATAGGGTATGTCGTCTAGAGTATATCCGTTGGAGAATACCACCTTCACGCTGTCTCCGTATTTAAAGCCAAGCTTGTTGAAGTCATCGATGGTCATCTCGATATATACTCCTCCAAATTCAAGCTCGTGCTGTATAGCCACTCCCTCTATTTTGAGCGTTTCAGAGGCAGGCTCTTCTTTTTTTCCGCATGCCGCAAAAGAAAGGCTCAAAGCCAATGCCAGCAAGGCGGCCAGTATCCTTTTTATCCTCATTTTATTCTCCGATCAATACGTATTCTCCTTTTCAAGTTTCCATGGGACAGAGTGAAAATCTATCTCCATCTGAAGGGCGCCTACAGGCAGATCCTCTTCAGGAAGCGCGATATTTTTAGTAAAAGCTACGCTGTAGCCTTCACAGATCTCATAGCTATCACCTCTTTCACCGCCCTCGCTTTGCCAGCAGTCAAGGCCTTGTATCATCTCGGCAAAGAGATGATAGAAACCTCCGTACCAAAGAGACTTTCCATCATCTTCAGAGGACCAGGTGATGATCTCAGTCGCTTTCTTCGGATCCATGCCGAGCATTTCAAAAAACGAATTCACTTCACTGGGAAAGCTCTCTGCTGCAAGCAGATAATTTTGGCATCCGTCGCAGCTGCAGTCTATTTCCCCTAGTTTCTCGTAAAACTTCCTTGTCTTTTCGACGTCTGCATCCAGTTTAATATTTCCAAATTCAAATATCATTTTCTATACTATGAACTGTACTCTCACTCCGGCAGGGTCTTTGACAAAGAAAAATCTCACCGCAGGATTAGGCGTGGAAAAATCGGAAGGTTCGAATCCGTCGTCCTTGAGCCTTTGATATATGCCGTCGAGATCCTCTGTGCCGAAACCTATAGAAAGATTCTCATTCCCGGAATCCAAAGCTCCGGAAACTCCTATGATCTCGATCTCCGTATCTCCTTCTTTGTCTGCAAGAAATGCCATATTCCTTCCGGCATTGACCATGCGCCTTTGCACGGTCAGTCCCGCATATTTCTGATAGAACTCAAGTTCTTTTTCGAATTGCTGAGTCTGGATAGTTACGTGACGCATTTTCATAGGGCTTTACCTCCTTTTTCCAATATACACCGATGCAAAATGATTTTTTGATATCACTCCGTGAATTCAAAAGTAACGGAGCTGGGCAAAGCAAGCCCCGCTTCTGCCTCTATGCATTTAGTGATCGCTGAGGGTAGAGGACATGCACCGTGAGCAAGATTTTCAGCGGCCTCGTATACAGGACCGTTGCCCGGTTTGGCGAAGCATGCTTCAAAAGGATCGAGAGGCTGTTCCAAAGCCTCTACCATTTTCTTGACAGCAGCGCATTTCGTTTCTACGGTCACAGTCACTTCGCCGTCGTCGTCCTCTGCGCATATCAGACATTCAAGTCCGCATATACCCGGATTAACCTTTAGTTTCTTCATTTTACTTACCTCCGATCTCAATAATCGTTATGTAAAACTTACTCTATTTCTTCTCCGCTATGGCGAGAAATTTCTTTTCGTTTTGTATCTCGTGGGTAATGAATCTGCCATCCTTGAAAAGGGTGAAATTAGTCACGGGTGACGGAACGTTTTGTGCTTTCTCGCAGCTGTCCACGTACACCGTTTTGAGGGCTATGCCCTTTTCCTTTGCAAACTCCGAAAGCCTCGGGACCCAGTAGTAGGTGAAAGGACACTGGTCGGAATAGTAGATGACTATACCTTTTTCATCTATCATAGGATGCTTTGCGCATTCTTTGAAACGGGGTGGCTCTGCATCTTCCTCAAAGGGAAGATACCAAAGCTGTATGCCGCAGTCAGACTCATCTGCTGCCCTAAATCCTTTATATGCAAGGAATTTAGGATCTGCAAGGAATCCTTTCTTTTTTTCGGAAGACAGTATACAAAGACCCTTCTTTCCTTTTTCTTTTGCATCTCTTATGCACTCTGAAAGTAGGTCGTTTGAATATCCATGTCCCTTTAAAGACCCCGATACCCACAGGCAGTTTATGTGTATATACCCTTCTGCCTCGATGGGATGCCATGCCTTTTCTGCCGGCATATATTCAATAAAGCATTTGCCTCTTTCTTCGCTTCTATAGAAGACGAGGCCATCGCCGAACCTTTCCTTTAGCCACTCCTTTTTCCTTTCGCTCTGATTGTTGGACATGGCGCAGCATATATGCTCTTTATCTATATTTTCTTCCGTTATCCTTAAATATCCCATATCGATGCTCCTAAGCTTATTGATCTTCACCGAGCAGATAATCCATGAAGATGGGTATCCTCTTTTCCCATGCAGCCTCGTTATGTACAGCTCCAGGGACTACCCTGGCAGCGACCTCGGCTCCTGCACCGGCAAGAAGGCCTGCTCCTTTGAACATATCCGTAAGGTCTATTCGCTTTTCTCCTTCTTCCAGCTCCCCGCTGCCGTAATCCATATATACTCTCGTAGGATCCTTTACAGGCTTTGCAAGAAGCTCCATAAGGGCCTCGCCTCCTGCCCAAAAACATGGAGAAAGAGCTGCAGCGCGGGAATATACGTCATTGTACTTTGTGACAGCATAAAGAGCCATGAGCCCTCCCATGGAACTTCCTGCTATGAGAGTATTCTCTCTTTCGGGAAGCGTGCGGTACTTTGAGTCGATCATTGTCTTTAGATCTTTTGTCATCCAGTCCATGGTGATCTTTCCAAGGCCTTCGAGATGTCCAAGATCCCACACGTCGATATCCCAGGGGGAGTATTCATTTAGCCTTATGGTGCATTCGTGATTGAATTATATTGCTTCAAGTTTGATAGGAAGCCTGCTTTTTTCATTGTATTCCTTCATGCCCCAGCTTTTGCCGTATGTAGCATGAGAATCGTAGAAGACGTTATGACCGTCGAACATATACAGGACGGGATAGCACTTATCGCTTCTTGAGTAATCGCGTGGCAGATAAACGTAGAGCCTTCTATCATTTTCCGGGGGAAGCTGCGGTATCTGTATTCTCTTTATCCTTATCATAGCGCCTTCCATTCCTCCCTTGTGAGTATATTGGTCTCATCGTCTTCGACTGTATTGAATTTCGTTTCATATTTGCCGTAAGAGTAATGCCTGAATCCGCACTTTTCCTGCACCCTTTCCGAACGCTTGTTTGAAAGAAAGTGAGCGCAAAGTATGACGTCGAGGCCCACGTCCTCAAAAAGAAATCGTATGGCCTCTTTAACGGCTTCCGTCATAAGTCCCTGTCCCCAATATTCCTTTGAAAGCACGTAGCCTATCTCACGGCATTTTTTATCTTGAAGTTCAGGGAACTGCTCTTCGCTATATTCTTCTATCCCGAGAGATCCTATGACCTTGCCAAGATATACTATGGCAAAGGTCCTCTTATGACCTATGAACTTATCCAATATGACTTGAGACTCTTCTTTGTTTTTATGGGGCGTCCATCCAGCCATCTGCCCTACTCCGTCCACGGAAGCATACTCGAAGAAATCGTCAAGATCAGATTGCATCCAGGGACGGAGCAAAAGCCTCTCAGTCCTCAAAACTGTTTTGCTTATATCTATCGAAGCATTCATTCTGCATCCTCCTCCATTGTTTCAAGGAGAAAACTGACCGGTCTGAATCCATCGTTACAGGAGATCATGGCCGATCTTTTATTTTTCATCCATCCGTCGTAGAGATCTTCCGCTCCGCAGGAAAGCGCCATGACGAAGGGAGAAACGCTGTCCCAGGCGCTGCCGCAAAAGCCCTCAGGCCTTTGCCAGCCGTTGGCTATGAATTCCTGTCCTGTCACCATATCGCAGGCGTGCTCTATGGGATTTTCATACTGTTCTATCAGGTCGTCATAGCGGGCCATACGTTTAACTGTTATCCTTACCTTCTTCATATATTGCTCCCAAACTTATTATTTTACGAACCATCCGCCGTTGTACTTCATCTGCGCTTTGTTCATCACAAGGAAACCTATGACGACACTGGCTGCGACGGGAGCGTATACCAAGACCTCGTTATTGCTGAAGAGCATGCAAACAGCAGTCAGGCACAGACCCGCTCCGATCACGATCTCGCCTATGCCCATAGCTTTTGTGTATGCAGGTATATCTTCTTTTTTCACGTTTTTGTAGTGGTACCCGTGAAGAATGACCGGGTTTTGCTTTTTCCAGGTCCAAATCCCAAGGCCCACTACCACAAGACCTATGACCAGATCCGACATGAAATATTTGATCATGTGAATATTTCTCCTTTGCTCAATGCTTTTAAGATCATTCCCGCATATCTTCAGGCGGAATTATATATTTATAGAACAGTGCTGATAAAATCTCCTTATCCCTTACTGCTTTTTCATCTGACCATTTGAAATGATCCTGCCACAAAGGAAAATCTTTATATACTTTCTCGTCTTCAGGAGAGGCATAATATGCAAGTCTGTACACTTCGCCTTTTCCGTTGAGTCTTACGATGATGTCAGGATTTTCCTTCCTCTCTCTTGCAGTATATCCTTCTATGTATCCTTCTGCAAGAAAATGTGCAAGCATCACCTGCATCCCGTTTTCCGAAGCCTCTACAAGCTCATCGAAATCAAGTCCTCTCCGCTCTGTATTTCTCCTGTCTTCTTTAACGGTGATCACAGCTTCAAGGCCAAGGTCGCTTACCAGCCTGTAGCTTTTCCCTGCTGTGTCCTCATCTGCAAGAAGTCCTCCGTCGTCGACGCATCTGAAAGAGATGCCGTAAGCCGTGCCGTTATGCCAACCGTGGGCATAGACTCGCCCCGGGTCCGTGATATCTTCCGGCTCAGGTTCAAAGAATTCAGGGGCAAGACAGTACTGAAGCATCATATACATGACGAGTTTTTGATCTTCTTTCGATGCTTCCGCTCCGTTTGAAAGTTTAAAAAGCCAAGGCTTGTGATCTTCCCCAAAAAGATCCTTCTCTTTAATGAATGGGAGATACTCTTTAGAAAAAGCCTCATAGTTGACGCTCTTTATTCGGATCTGCAGCCCGTTATTGCGAAGGAAAGCCCAGAACTCGTCGCTGAATTCGCTCAGCATGGTGTAAAAGCAGTCGGTCTGTGTGATAAAGCCTTTTCTGTAGCCCTGACCTATACGGTCCAAGGAATGCAGAGTATCTTCTATCGTATTCTTTACAAGTTCTTCTGTAAGGATCTGTTCCATAAGTCTTAGCCTTTCTTAAATCGAATCGAACATGCTGAGCTGTATCTCTTTTTGGGGAAATTCCTGCATAAATGAAAAACACTCATCAGGTTTTGAAATGATGCCGTATCTATTACATACGTCTTCGAATATGCTCATGAGCCTGTCGTTATTAGGGCTTGATACTATATATGAATCGCCGTATTCCCTGATATATCTTTCCTTAAGCCCCGGGAAATGTTTATCAAGAGCGATATAGTAATATTCCCTGTCTCCGTCCCTTAGGGTGAGTCCCATACCGAAGCATATGATGCCCTTGACCCCTACACGAACACACTCATCAAGGATCTTTCGTATATTCTCTTCAGTGTCGTTTATATACGGAAGAACGGGAGACAGCCATACTACGATAGGAATACCTCTTTCCTGCATCTTTTCAAGGACTTCGATTCGTCTTTTCGTATTGCAGACATTAGGTTCTACGATCTTGCAAAGCTCATCGTCATAGGTAGTCAGAGTCATCTGGACCACGCTTTTTGCGTTTTTGTTGATCTCATCGAGAAGGTCGATATCCCGCAGAATACGGTCGGATTTAGTCTGCACTGCAGCGCCGAAACCGTGCTTTAAAATGATTTCGAGGCACCTTTTAGTAAGCATAAGCTTTTCTTCGCAATGCATATACGGGTCAGACATCGAGCCTGTTCCTATCATGCATTTGTTTCTTTTAGATCTCAGCGCAGCTTCAAGGAGTTCAGGAGCGTTCTTCTTCACTTCGATGTCCTCGAAGGGATGATCGAACTGATAGCAGCGGCTCCTTGAGTCGCAGTAAATACAGCCGTGGCTGCAGCCACGGTATATATTCATGCCGTATCTTCCGCTTTTGCCTGTCAATATGTTTTTAGCCTCTGTAAAATGCATATCAGCTCAGTTTTCGTCTTCCTCTTCCTGCCCAAGTCCTTCGTTCATGAGAACGTTGAGCTTTTTGTTATAGTACTCAGATATCTTCTTTTCACGCCACCTGTTGTTTTCTTCAACGATGCAAAGCATCTCGTCGGTTATCTCCTCAGCAGACATTGGTCTGAACTGGTGAAGGTATGAAGACATCCTCGCCATCGACTTTTCTCCTTTGAGAGAATCGGCGATAAGGATACCGAATTCTCTTGGGTATCCCATGCGTTCGATCGTATCTACAAGCTCTTCGTAAACTCTTTCTTTCGACGTCATATATAGCCTCTTCACATACGCTGTTTCTTAGGTAATATAATACTATATTTTGCAATTCCATTCCAAGAAAAAACCCAAAGGGTCTTGATCCCTTTGGGTCCTTTCTAGGAGAATCTAAGTATGTGGTATCCAAGCCTTTCGACCTTTGAGATCACCAATTCATCATCAACAGGTCCGGCATAGGAAACGGTAAGTATTTTCTTTTTAAGATCCACTCTGCCTGCGGCATCGGGGATGTCGTTTATCGCTTCTTCGATGCGGTTCTTGCAGTTTTCACACTTCATGCCTTCGACAGTGAAAGTCTTTTGACCTATCACCTTAGGAAGCTTTTTCTTTTTGACCCTGTATCCGCCGCCTCCGCAGCATGCTCCCTGACCTTTAAAATGCTTGACGGTAGAGCGAATGCCTATAAGCGCAAGAACTGCGACCACACCGATTATTATATAGTTTTCCATCTTGACCCCTTCTTAGCAAAACAGTCATTTGGGGGATGCTGTTTGCATCCCCCTGAAAGAGCGCTATTTTACTATTTTACTGCTGTCAAAATCATCAAGGCTGTGACAGCTCCCGCCTGAACAGCTGCCTGAGTAAGGACAGCCTATGCAAACGGCTCCTTTTTTCTTTTCACGGAGGAGATATACAACTATCGAAACCGTAATGGTTATCAATATCAAAATCGCAATAACGTTCTTCATTTTGTCCTTAATCGATCCTTTAAAGAATCATTTATTTTTCAAGGGCATATTCTGCCTTGAGTTCTCTGTTAGTATTATTGATAAGTGCTATAAGGGTGCAAATAAATGCGACTACGACAGCAAGTCCGATGAGCGCCGGAACCACTGCAAGTTCTCCACCTGTTACGAGTGTCCCTATAGTGTATACGAGGTATCCCATGGAGAATCCTGTGAAGAGCTGGAGACCTATTCCGCCCCAGAGCCACTTTGCACTGTTTATCTCTGCATTCATGGCGCCTATGGCCGCGAAGCAAGGAGGTGTATAGAGGTTGAAGAAGAGATACGCAAGGGCTGCGACCTTTGTGATGGCCATGATGCCTGCGACTTCTGCTCCTGCACCTTCCATCATTTCGAGCTCTTCTACATCGATGAGATTTTCAAGTCCAACGAAGCAAACTGCAAGGGTTCCGACTACGTTTTCCTTTGCGATGAAGCCCGTGACCGCTGCTGCTGCAAGCTGCCATGAAAGGACTCCGACCACCGGGACGAGAAGATATGCAAAAGGTGATGCGATCGTTGCAAGTATGGAATCGCTGGCTTCTTCAGCTACTGTGAACTTCCATGTGAAGGTCTGCATGATCTGGACTGCCATATTGCAAAGAAGGATGATCGTTGCAGCCTTTACTATGTATGCCCATCCTCTGCTGAGCATAGACTTGAATGCGAACCAAAGAGACGGAGCCTTGTACTCTGGAAGCTCTATGATGAAGAAGGATTTTCTTGCCTTGTATCCTGCTATCTTGTTGACAACAAGAGCCATGACGAAGATGAGGACTATACCGACGAAATATGCAGTGGTGCTGACCCAGCCCGCTCCGTCGAAGAACGCTCCAGCAAAGAGGCTTATGACCGGGATCTTAGCGCCGCAGGGCATGAAAGGTGTCAGCATAGCCGTAGCTCTTTTTTCACGCTCGTTTCTGATGGTCCTGCTTGCCATGATTCCGGGGACTGCGCATCCTACTCCTATGACGAAGGGGATGACTGATTTTCCGGAAAGACCGACCTTCTTGAATATGGGGTCGAGAACTACTGCCACACGTGACATATATCCGCAATCTTCAAGAAGAGCAAGGAGGAAATAAAGTACCATTACCAGCGGCAGGAATCCTACAACTGCGGAAACGCCGCCGATGATACCGTCTACAAGAATGGCCTGGAGAAGCGGGCTTGCATCTGCCAGCATTTCTCCTGCCCATTCCTTGAATGCATCGAGATATCCTACGAGCCAGTCAGCAATAGGAGTTCCTACCCAGACCTGCGAGATCTGGAAAACCAGGAACATGACTACTGCGAAAATGGGGATACCGAGCCATTTGTTGGTGAGGACTGCGTCAATGGAGTCTCCGAAGTTTCTCTCTTTTGTGAGAACTTTACGGTTTTCGACTTCTTTTACGACTGAATTCACGTAATCGAAACGCTTGCGGTCTGCTTCTTCTACTACGTTCTTATCCGTGAGATCGATATCTCCCTGGACGTACGGAGCCTTTTGAACTGTTCCCGCGTGAGCAACAGCCGCTTCTACTACAGCTTTGAGGCCCTCGTTTGCTGTGGAGACCGTGTCTATGACAGGGCATCCAAGTGTCTTTGAAAGCTTCTCAACGTCGATCTTAGTATCTTTCTTTTCGTTGATGTCGTGCTTGTTCAAAGCGACTACCACAGGTATGCCGAGCTCAAGAAGCTGAGTGGTAAAGAAAAGACTTCTGGAAAGGTTGGTAGCGTCTACGATGTTGATGATAACATCCGGATGTTCGTCTCTTACGTAGGAACTGGTTATGCTTTCTTCACTTGTAAATGGCGACATGGAATATGCGCCCGGGAGGTCTACAGCTATGAGCTGAGCGTTTCCTGCATAAGCTTTTTTGATCGGATGTTCTTTTCTGTCAACGGTAACTCCTGCCCAGTTGCCTATCTTCTCATTGCGGCCGGTAAGAGCGTTATACATGGTGGTCTTACCTGAGTTGGGGTTGCCTGTCAAAGCAATTCTCATTTTGAATTGTCCTCCTTAAAATATCTATGTTTATGTCATTAAGACTATTGACCCTGTTTGTGTTAGCATTTGCTAACTTATCTTTAAAAAAATAACCGAAGTTATTTTTCTAGTTTTAGATAACTATCGCTTCCGCAAGCATGTTATCTATGTTGTAACGGGCGTCTTTGATAGCTACTACGCATCCTCCGTGGATATGGGATACGACTGTGATGGGCTCGCCGCTGTAGCAGCCCAGTCTGAAAAGGAATTCATCCATCTCTTCATCATCAGTATCTATATTCTGAATGATGTATTCTTTCCCTTCTTCCGCATTTACAAGCGTCATTTTTTTCACCACCTTTTACATACTTTTGATCCTCTGCAGTCCTTGTCCAAAGGATAAGAACTTCGTTAGCCTCCGCTAACATTGGTTCATTATAGTTAGCGCATGCTAATTTGTCAAGTACTTTCTTGAATTATGTCCTGCTGTATGATATTGTAAGCGTAGTAGTATAGTAGAAAGAGCAAAACTGTTTTTGTTCTTAAAGTCGCCTTGCCTGGCGAAGAAACGGAGATGACCATGTCCATGCAGGAATCCGGTGAGATGTATCTGGAAACCATATACATTCTCTCACTGAAAATGCGCAACGTCAGAAGTATCGATGTTGCAGAAGAAATGGGATACTCCAAGCCGTCTGTAAGCAGAGCTTTAGGTATCCTGAAAAAACAATGCTATGCCGAAACTGATGCAGCATGAGTATCACCCTAACTAAAGTAGGAAAGAATATCGCCAAGAATATCTA
>CAZTHD010000030.1:0-9819 GCA_964613315.1 uncultured Oscillospiraceae bacterium
ATAAACGTACCCGTAGCTCTCCACGTAGACCACGGCAGCTATGAAGACGCTCTCAACGCCATAGAAAACGGATTCTCATCCGTAATGTTCGACGGTTCCAAATACGGCATCGAAGAAAACCTCGAAAAAACCAAGGAAGTAGTAAGAAGAGCTCATGCAAAGGGCATCTCTGTTGAAGCTGAAGTAGGTGCAATAGGCGGCGAAGAAGACGGCGTCATCGCCATGGGAGAATGCGCAGATCCTATGGAATGCAAGAGGATCGCAGATCTTGGTATCGACTTCCTTGCAGCAGGCATAGGAAACATCCACGGCAAATATCCTGCAAACTGGGCAGGCCTTAATTTCGACGTCCTCGCAGCCATCAAGGAGCAGACGGGACATATGCCCCTCGTTCTTCACGGCGGTTCAGGCATCCCCGAAGATCAGATCAAAAAGGCCATCTCCTTGGGCGTTTCCAAGATCAACGTCAACACGGAATGCCAGGTAGCTTTCTCCGAATCAGTCAAAAAGTACTATGCTGAGCACAAGGACGAAGTAGGCAAGGGCTATACGCAAAGAGAGATCTTCAAATCCGGTATCGAAGAGATGAAGAGAGTATGCATCGAAAAGATGACCATGTTCGGAAGCCTCGGAAAGGCATAGATCGAAAGGAATATATATGACAGTCAGCGAACTTAAAGAAAAAGCGCGCCAGATACGCCTCGAGACCATTGAGATGGTGGCAAAGGCAACGAGCGGACATCCGGGCGGATCTCTGTCCGCAACGGATCTTCTGGTAGCCCTTTATTATTCAAAAATGAGACTCTATGAGGATCCCCACGATGAGAGAAGAGACCGTTTCGTTCTTTCAAAGGGACATGCAAATCCGCCCCTTTACGCCATATTGGCAGACAAAGGATACGTTGATAAGGATGAACTCAACTATTTAAGAAGGCTCCATCATCCCTTCCAGGGACATCCCGAAAGCAACAAATGCCCCGGCATAGACTGCTCCACAGGGTCTCTCGGACAGGGCATATCCGTAGCTACGGGCATGGCGCTCGGTTTCAAATTAAGAAAAGACGATAACCGGGTCTATGCGATGGTCGGAGACGGAGAGCTTGACGAAGGCCTTTGCTGGGAAGCTTTCATGGCTGCAGCAAACTACAAGCTCGACAACCTGACGGTCATAGTCGATCGCAATATGCTCCAGCTGGACGGCAATACGGAAGAGATCATGGCCCACGGCGATCTCAAGGCAAAGTTCGAAGCTTTCGGCTTCCTTACGGACGTCATAGACGGCCACGATTTTGAAGAGATCCTGGCAGCTCTTGACAGGCACGAAGAAGGAAAGCCCCACTGCATAATCGCAAAGACCGTAAAGGGTAAAGGCGTATCCTATATGGAAAACAATGTGGACTGGCACGGCAGCGTACCCAAAGGGGAGCAGCTAGAGACCGCGCTGAGAGAACTGGGAGGTAAGCAATAATGGCAGACGTAGTGAAAAAAGCAACACGCCACGGATACAGCGAAGGCCTCGTAGAACTCGCGGCAAAACATGAGGATATAATATGCCTGGATGCAGACCTCGGTCATGCAACAGGATCTTTGGTATTCAGAAACGCATATCCCGAAAGATATATAGAGACCGGTATAGCGGAGCAGGACCTCATAGGTATGGCCGCAGGACTTGCAAGGACGGGCTTCGTTCCATTTGCAAACTCCTTTGCCGTATTTACGGCGGGCAGAGCCTTTGAGATCATCAGAAACGCCGTATGCTACTCTAACGTCAACGTGAAGATAGTAGGTTCTCACAGCGGCATCACTCCTGCCGGCGACGGCGGCACCCATCAGTGCATAGAAGACATCGCAGCGATGAGATCTCTTCCAAACATGACGGTGCTTTCCCCCTGCGACTTCAACCAGGCAAAGCTCATGGCAGAGATCATGTATGAGCATAATGGTCCTTGCTATATGAGGACTTCAAGGGAGCCCATGCCCATAATAACGAGCCTTGAAGATAAGATCGAGCTCGGAAAGGCTCAGGTCTTAAAAGAAGGAAAGGACGTATGCATAGTTGCAACAGGCGTCATGACCTGCCTTGCATATGAAGCTGTGCAGCAGTTAAAAGAAGCAGGTATAGACGCTGCTCTTCTCAACATCCATACCATCAAACCTCTCGATATGGATGCGATCAAAGAGTACACGAAGAAATGCGGAGGAAGAGTCCTCGTATGTGAAGAGGCCAACATGTACGGTGGCCTTGGAGAAGCGGTGGCTTACGGCCTTGTGAACGAAGACGGCATCAAGTTCGATCATGTGGCCGTCATGGATAGATTCGGACAGTCCGGTCTTTCCGGAGAACTGCTCGAAGAATACGGCATCACTTCTTCAAACATCAAAGCCCACGCAGAGGCTCTGGCAAAGAGATAATGGATATAGTCGGAGTAGGCTACAACTGTATAGACAGGCTTTGCACAGTGGAGAACTATCCTTTAGAGGACAGTTCCACCCACATAACATCAATTGAAACACAGGGCGGCGGCGCAGCAGCTACCGCCCTTGTTGCTGCAAGCAGGCTGGGCATGAAGACCCGGCTCATAGGGGTTATAGGAAAAGACAGGGTCTCCGAAGAGATAGTTTCTCATCTGAAGGCTGACGGTGTAGACTGTTCGAAGCTCATCCCAAGAGACGACGCTTTCGGGCTTCAATCCTTCGTGATGGTGGATCCCTCGAGCGGATCAAGGACCAAGTTCCCCCAGAGGGATACAAATCCCGATATAGAGTGGACGAAGGATCTTGAGAAAGCGATAAAGGAGGCCAGAGTCATACATCTCGACGGCACCAACCATGCAAACGCCATGGCGGCCGCAAGGATAGCGAAAAAATGGGGAGTACCCGTATCTTTGGACGGAGCATCCCTTAAAGAACCCAACGAGATCAATCTTGAACTTATGGAGCTTGCCGATATCCTGATCATGAATTACAGGTATCCTGTCAGGGTGACGGGCATAAGCGATTACGATAAAGCTCTCCTTGAGATAGCATCGAGGGGAACGGCAAAGATAGTTATAGGAACACAAGGGGCCAAAGGCTGCAAGGCGGTCATAGACGGACGCATCGAATACTTCCCAGCATATTCTGTAAAGGCTGTGGATACCACAGGCGCCGGTGACGTGTTCCACGGAGCCTTCCTTGCAGGATGGCTTTGCGGTATGGACCTGAGGGAAAACATACGTTTTGCATCGGCGACCTCTGCCATCAAGTGCACAAAGCCCGGCGGAAGGGCCGGGATACCCGCAAAAGCGGACGTTCTTGAGTTCATGGCAAGGGCGGAAAAGGAAATGTACAGACACTGAATAAGATGAACGCGAAGGTAAAATACCTGCCGGACGGCAGAGTACAACTGAATTTCGAAAACGGCGACTACTATGAAGGCGAGCTGAAAGACGGCAAACTCACCGGAAGAGGCCGCATGGTCTACAAAGCCGGAAAGATCTACGAAGGAGATTTCCTTGAAGATAAGTGGCACGGATACGGAAAAGCCGAATTCTTCAGCAAGGACGGAAAGCTCGAGAGCAGCTACGAAGGCTATTGGTATCGCAATATGAGGGACGGCCAGGGAGCTGATACCTGGTATAACTCAGACGGCAGCGTGCAGTCGGTCTTCAAGGGAGAATACAGGAACGACAGGATAGACGGAAAATGCCTGGCCAGCTGGTCCAACGGGGACACCATGGAAGGCCTCATGAGGGGCTACGATCCCGTGGGGAACGTAGTTTACCGCTACGGAAACAACAGGGAGGGCAAACTTAAGTCTGTCCTTGCCGGCTGGGTATACGAAGGGCCGATGCAGCTGCTGGGCGGCCGTTATTCAAGGGAAGGCCACGGAAAGCTCATAGCGGCCGACGGTACCGTTTACGAAGGAGAGTTCAGGAACGACGACCTCAACGGGAGATTTGAGATAAGGTACAGGGACGGCAGCAAGGAGGAGGCGTATTACCTCAACGGAAAGCGTACGGAAGGAGCGGTCCCCGTTTCCGAAGAAGTCCCGGCTCAGGAAGAAAAGGAGCCCGAAAATATCTGGAAGCCGGAAGAGGACGACGAAAGCTTTCTCCACGTTCAGTACAAGGGCAACGATAAATACCCCGAAGAGCTCCAGCCATATTTCAAGGGCGTAGTTGGCATGGAAACGGTCAAGGATCAGCTCGATACCATGTACAAACGCTTCCGCATAGACAAGATGCGTCAGGATACCCTGGGCCTTAAGGAGTCGAAGCAGGGCTTTTACTTCATCATAACCGGAAATCCCGGCACCGGAAAAACAACGGTGGCCAGGATAATAGGAAAGATGCTCAAAGACTTGGGTTTCCTCAAGGGCGATGTATTCGTAGAGGTCGACAGGGGAAGGCTCGTAGGCCAGTACATAGGAGCGACCGCAAAGGAGACCATGGCTGTCATAGACTCGGCAAGAGGCGGCACCCTTTTCATAGACGAAGCATACAACCTCTTTAAGAAAGACGACCTAAAGGACTTCGGAACAGAGGCAATAGACACCCTCCTCAAAGATATGGAGGACCACAGAGGCGAATACTGCTGCATACTCGCAGGCTACAGGGACCGTATGGACGACATGATCAAATACGCAAATCCCGGCCTTGCATCGAGATTCGACCACAAGATACATATATACGACTATTCCGCAGCTGAGATCATGGACATACTGGTCTCCATGGCGGCTTCGAAGCATTTCTATATAAAGGCGGAGGCAGGTCCTGTCATACTTTCTGCCATAGAGAAGGAAAAGGTAGACGAGACCTTCGATAACGCTCGCTGCGCAAGGAGGCTCCTTGACGCTGCCATAGAAAGGCAGGCATTAAGGCTTTCTGAAAACTACGAGGATATAAAGAGCGAGGACCTTCAGGTCCTGGAAGCGGAGGACTTCGGAAAGAAGAGCGCTTCTCCTGAAACGTCCCTTGAATCCTGTCTTGAGGAACTGAATTCCCTCGTAGGGCTCGAGGCTGTAAAAGAGGAGATCAACGGTTTCGTAAGAGCTGTAAAAGTACAGAACGAGAGCAAGAAAAGAGGCCTCCCCATAGCGTCGAATCCCATTTCTTTAAATATGGTGTTCACGGGTAACCCGGGCACCGGAAAGACAACGGTGGCAAGGCTCCTTTCAAAGATATATTATCATCTCGGGCTCCTCAAGCGTCCCGACGTATTCATAGAGTGCGTAAGAGCGGATCTTGTGGGAAGATATCAGGGAGAGACGGCCATAAAGACCAAAGACAGGGTGAGATCTGCCCTCGGAGGGATACTCTTCGTAGATGAAGCTTACGCCCTCATAAACGGCGACAGCGATACCTTCGGACAGGAAGCGGTGAACACCCTCGTCAGCGAGATAGAAAACCACAGGGAAAACCTTGCGGTCATACTCGCAGGATATACCAGGGAGATGGAGGAATTCTTAAGCAGCAATCCGGGACTTCGCAGCAGGCTTCCGAGAGTCGTGGAATTTCCGGACTATTCCCTTGACGAGCTGGTCGCCATATTCAACAGGGACATGCTCAAAAGAGGCTACGAGACCGATTACAGCGAGGAAGTCCTAAGGAAGCTCATAGAAGAGCGCATGAAGGATAAGGACTTCGGCAACGCAAGGGGAGCAAGGAATCTTTGCGACGAGGTCATAAAAAAGCATAACAGCAGGATGACTGCGGAAGAACTTGCATCCCTAAGCGACGACGATATGCTGTCTCTTACGGACGAAGACCTTGCGATCTAAGCTCAGAAATGAGCATGCTTGAATGCGTATAGCTGTATAATTATTTGTATATTTTCAAATGTGGATACTGCTCTTCGGCAACTCCGGAGTCATAACCCAGTGGCTGCAGGGCTTCGGTATACAGATAGGAAGCATCTACGGATTCAAAGGTATAGTATTGGTGCTCACTACAAAGATGTACCCCCTGGTATTCCTTTATCTTTCAGGCGCCATCAAAAACATAGACAGCTCTCTTCTCGAGGCATCTGCCAACATGGGAAGGACGGGCTTAAAAAGGTTCGTAACGGTGGTCCTGCCTCTTTGCATGCCGACCATATTGGCTGCAGCCCTCATGGTATTCATGAGAGCCCTTGCAGACTTCGGTACCGCAATGATGATAGGACAGGGCTATATGACCTTCCCCTTAGTCATCTACAACGAATTCGTGGGCGAGGTAGGCGTAAACAAGAACTTCGCCTCTGCCGTTTCGGTGATAGCTATAGTCATCACCTTGATAGTTTTCCTGATCCAGTCCTGGGCGACTAGGAAGACCAGCTTTTCCATGAGTGCTATGCATCACATCGAGCCAAAAAAGCCCAGCATCCTGGGAAGGATATTCATAAACCTCTATATATGGCTGGTCATAGCTATCTCCACCCTGCCTAATCTCTATCTCGTTTACCTGTCCTTCAGGAATACGAGCAAATCGGGCAACGCCTTTGTAGACGGCTATTCACTTAACAGTTATAAATACGTGTTCAACAATATGGGCTCCTCCATTTGGAACACCATAAGGATATGCGGCAGCGCCCTCATACTCATCATAGTGCTGGCCATATTCATCTCCTATCTGGTAGTGAGAAGGCCCAACGCCATCAACAAGACCATAGACACCATGTCCATGGTGCCATATATCATACCCGGCGCCGTTATAGGTATTGCTCTCATCATGTCCTTCAACGATCCGAGGTTCCCGCTGGTAGGAACAGCCTGGATCATAATAATAGCCATGTGCATAAGGAGGATACCGTACACGATAAGGAGTTCCGTGGCGATCCTTGGACAGATACCAATGTCCATAGACGAGGCGGCAGAAAGCCTTGGTGCAAACAAGCTCAAGACCCTCGTAAAGGTCACGGTCCCCATGATGCTCAACGGTATTTTCGCAGGAGCCATCATGAGCTGGGTCACTCTCATCACGGAGCTGTCCTCTTCGGTGCTTCTGTACTCATACAAGACTATGACCCTGAATATAGCGGTATACGTAATGGTAGCAAAGGGCTCCGACGGAAGGGCCTGCGCCATGTCGACCATACTGACCCTTTTCACGGTCATATCCCTCATGATCTTCAACAGATTCTCAAAAGACGGTGAGATCATGATGTAAGTCTGATTGGATAAGTTCAAAGAAGTCCTGTGCGATATATGTCGCGCAGGATCTTTTTATAGTGTATAATGCAAAAAAATAACAGTTGTATATCACGGAGATAAAAATATGAAAGAAAAAATACTTGCGCTCTTAAGACCTACGAAAAAGTGGTACGATATTTTCATCATAAGCGCTGCCTTGTCTTTGATCCTCGTAGATCTGGGGCAGGGCCTGGGGACGCTCAATTTCATAGCCTACCCGCTTATCGATCTGTTTTTCGATATCACCGGCAGTATAGGCTCGGCGCAGTTTTTGTACATGTATTTCAGTTTCTTCGGGATATGGCTGTTCTTCCTTCTCTTCTGTCTTCCCAGGAGAAATCACAAGATACTAGGAGGTCTCAAAAGAGGACAATTAAAGATATCCCTTTTAGGGCTCCTCATAGGATTCGGGACCAATGCCCTTTGCATACTCT
Organism: uncultured Oscillospiraceae bacterium; assembly: GCA_964613315.1. Lineage (GTDB taxonomy): Bacteria > Bacillota > Clostridia > Peptostreptococcales > Anaerovoracaceae > RUG13409. The sequence goes on from CAZTHD010000030.1 coordinate 7,585, forward strand.
TTGCAGTGCTCCACAAGGACATCTTCCTCTCCTTCAACAAATTCAGTCCCGCTCCTTTTTTCGCTTTCCTTATCGCCGTGACCGTTCAGTCCGGGGCAGAGGAGATCGCTGACAGAGCTTATCTCTATCAAAAACTGAGGAGAAGATACAAAAACCCGGCAGTGGCTATAGCCGGCAATTCGATACTTTTTGCATCCATGCATCTGTTCAATCCCGGAGTGACAGTCATGTCCATAGTGGACATTTTCCTTACGGGAGTAGCCTTCTCTTTGTTCATTTACTATTACGATGACCTCTGGGCTGCCATACTCATGCACATGGGATGGAACTTCTCCCAGAGCATATTCTTCGGCCTTCCTAACAGCGGCCTAGTCTCCGAATATTCGGTATTCACTTTGGAAGCCGCATCCGCAAGAGACAGCTTTTTCTACAGCGTGGGCTTCGGCGTCGAAGGCAGCATCTTCTCAGTCCTTGTGCAGCTCGCCACCATCATAGTGCTGATCTTGCTCAATGCGGGTAAAGGCGAAGCCAACGATATCTGGGCTGAAGACTGTGAAAGACTTACAGCGACGGAAAATTAAGGACTTTCTTGTTTGAATACAAACATTGAAAAAAAGCAAAGCTGTGGTAGAATACTACTGCGGCTTTTTTACTGCTGTGAGTAGAAAGCAGTATCCGCATAAATGTACAGCTAAGGAGCGAATATGTTAGAAATAAATAATCTGTACTTTCAGCCCGACGGCGAAAGACAAATACTGAAGGATATTTCCCTCATCATCCCAGACGGCAAACTCGTATGCCTGACAGGACCTAACGGCGGAGGAAAGACCACCATAGCGAAGATGATCGCAGGGGTGGAAAAGGCAAGCTCGGGAGAGATCATCCTTGACGGTGAGAACATCACGGACAAGGATCCGACGGAAAGGGCGAGGCTCGGCATATCCTATGCCTTCCAGCAGCCCGTGAGATTTAAGGGTATCACCGTAAGAGAACTGCTTTGCCTCGCAAAGGGAGAGACTGCGACGGAAGATGAGCTAAACGAAGTCATGGCCCAGGTGGGAATGGACGCTGCGGCTTATCTTGACAGGGAAGTCGACACACATCTTTCCGGCGGAGAGATAAAGCGTATAGAGATAGCCAGCGTCCTTATGAGAAAGTCAAAGCTCATAGTCTTCGACGAACCGGAAGCGGGTATAGATCTTTGGTCCTTCAACAGCCTCATCAGAGTCTTTGAGGAATTAAGAGACAGCAGGAAGTGCTCTCTCATCATCATTTCCCATCAGGAGAGGATACTCTCCATAGCCGATGAGATAGTCATGATACAGGACGGTTCCGTAGGTCTTCACGGACCGAGAAGCACCATGTATCCTCTCATCTGCAAGACGGACTGTGAGGACTGCGACGACTGCTTCGTAAAGAGCAAAGGAGGAGAGAACTGATGAGCCAGATAGAAAGAAAGCCTATAGACGACGATACAAAGGAACTTCTTAAGGTAGTGTCCGATGCGGATATAGAGGAGCTCCTCTCAGGCGCATTCAACATCCGTTCCAACAGCGGCTGCCTCGGGCGTCAGGATTCGGAGAACATCATAATCGACAGCAAGGAAGACGGACCGGGGCTTGTCATCCACATCAAACCGGGCACCAAGGGTGAAAAGGTGTTCATCCCTGCCTGTATCACAGTTTCCGGGATAGACGATCTCGTATACAACGACTTTTACGTAGGAGAAGGGGCGGACGTTACCATAGTCGCCGGCTGCGGCATACATACGACCACAGGAGAGCCTGCAAGGCACAACGGCATACACCGTTTCTTCCTCGCAAAGGGAGCCCATGCCCTCTATGAGGAAAAGCACATAGGAACGGGAGCCGACGAGACGACCAAGATCATAGATCCTGTTACGGAGGTTTTCCAGGAAGAGGACTCCTATCTTGAGATAGATTCAGTCCAGCTGGGAGGAGTCGACAAGACTTTAAGGCAGACCAAGGCAAAGCTTGATGCAAGGGCGACCCTCGTCATAAGGGAGAGGATACTCACAGACGGCGACGAGGAAGCAAGGACCGAATTCGAAGTCGAACTCAACGGAGAGGATTCAGGGGTCAACCTCATATCAAGATCCGTAGCCAAGGGCAATTCCCTCCAGGCCTATCAGTCCAATATCATAGGCAATACCAAGTGCTACGGCAAAAAGCAGCTCGTCGCCCTCACCATCAAGCCCGAAGCGGTCGATCCCGA
>CAZTHD010000031.1:0-9403 GCA_964613315.1 uncultured Oscillospiraceae bacterium
CAGCTTAGATTATTGGATGTCAACCAGAATCCCCACAGAAACTTGACACGACCCTCTCCCTTTTCGTCTCTTGACCTTGAAGCGAACAAATTTTAAAATTGTATATTGAAAAGCAAATAAGCTTTCACGGAGGTATTATATATGACGATTTTCAGGTGCCCCCACTGCGGAGCAGAGACAGCCTACGATCCGTCGAAGGGAAAGGTGGTTTGCGAATATTGCGGCAGCGAGTTGACCGTGGATGATTACAATGCCTACCTTGACGAAAAGGGGCTTTATCAGGCCAATGAGCTTAGCTGCAGGCAGTGCGGTGCAAGGATACTCAGTACGGACAATACGGTGGCAACCTTTTGCAGCTTCTGCGGATCTCCGTTGGTCCTGGACAGCCGCATAAGGGAAGAAAAAAAACCGGACTACATCATCCCATTCAAAGTTAAGAGACAACGAGCCTACAATATCTACAGAAAAAAGATAGACAGGACGCTTCTCGCTCCTACCTGGATGAAGGATGAGGGGAACGAACAAAAGATAAGGGGCATATATATGCCCTTCCATATATACCGTTTCACGCATAAGGGTACTTATGAAGGAGAGGCAGAGAAGACCAGCATAGAAAAGGAAAAAGGCAAAAAGTACGACGTCACAAGGACCTACGAGATAGAGTCTCCTGTGACCGTGGACTATGACTTCATCCCTGCCGACGGAGCTGCATCCTTTCCCGATTCCATCAGCAGGGCAGTCTGCCCTTACTCGGAAAAGGATCTTGAGGATTTTCAGCTCCCGTATTTTGCCGGTTACTATGCAGACGGTTCCGACGTGCCGGAAAGTCTTTATGCGGACAAGATGGAGGCCATAGTCAGAAACGACATAGGGTCAAGGAACGTCAGCTCGGGAGGGCTATCCGTAGATAATTCCAAACTTGAAAAAATAGAGCTGGAAAAAAGCGTAAAGACGGCCATGTTCCCGGTGTGGTTCATGTCCTTCAGAAACAAGGATAAGATAAGCTATGCTGCAGTCAACGGACAGACCGGGGAGCTGGCAGCGGATATACCCATAAGCTTCGGAAGATATCTTGCGGCCGCTGCCATAGTAGCAGGCTTTATATCCCTTCTTTTCAACCTCATATTCACCCTTACTCCCGGCAACCTTATGACCATATCTACGGTGCTGGCCTTTGTTTCTCTGCTCATGGCAAACGGACTTCTCAACGATACCTTCAGAAGAAAAAGGCACTATGATGATGCCGGATATTCGGGGATAGACGAAGAGCCTATGGAGGGGAAGCCCGTAAACGTCAGCAAAATACAAAAGAACGTCGGATTAGTCATACAGAGCATCATTCTGTTTACGATCTTCATCGTGCTTACGATCCTGATCCTGGTTTTAGGCGTTGAGGATGCCTTCATGCTTACAGTGATGCCGGTGGCTTTCGTCGTGATGGTGATATTGTTATTCGCAAGCGGTTCAAAGCTGAAAGGAGCGAGCATAAAAAAGAAAAAAGCTCCTCTTTGGTACAAGCTCTTCACTTTCATAAAACCGCTGCTTGCGGCTGCCTCCTGCTGGTATGTTAAGTTTTTCTATCCCAACACCGACGAATACGCCTACCTGGCGGCGATGTTTGCCATACTTATGATAATATTCACGGCCTTCGATATAGTGAGGGTACAGAACAGGTTCACCATGAGAGACCTTCCTGTTTTCAATGAAAAAAGAGGAGGTGACGAGTGATGGCAAAGAAAGAAAAAAAGATTAGGCTTATGGACAGGCTCATTGCCGTTCCCGACAGAGTATGGAGGCTGATCTGCATACTCGCTGTTCTCGTGCTTTTGACTCCCATAGCAATAGATATCATCATCCCCGATAATAGCCCCAATTCATCCAACACTGATCCAAAGGATCTGGTGATCATAAGGGATGATGCCGACCTTTTGACAAGCGAGGAGGAGGCCGAGGTATATAGGCATATGCTCCCCATCACTGCGTACGGCGGAGTGGCTTTCTATACAAACGACAGCTCCGTATCATCTGCCGAATCCTACGCAAGAAGGTGCTATAGAGACAATTTCGGAACAAGAAGCGGTACACTTTTCCTAATAGACATGTACAACCGCCAGATCTACATTTTCTCTGACGGCAAGATTTTCACCAAAATAACTAAGGCCAAGGCCAATACCATAACGGACAATGCCTACAGGCTGGCGACAAACGGTGACTATGCCGGATGCGCAAACAGGGTCTTCGACCAGATGGCGACTCTTCTTTCCGGCGGCTTCATACCCCAGTATATGAAGCATGTTTGCAATGCCCTCGTTTCCTTTGCCATTGCCCTTCTTGTGGTCTTCTTCATTGCTAATCAGAGGACCAGGATGCAAAGCGACAATGAAACAAGGGTATTCGATGAGATGGCTAAGAAGGGCCTCACGGTGGGTTCTCCTCTTTCCAAGGAACTCATCAGCATAAAGAAGGTAAGACACGTGGAAGAAAGCAGCGGAGGAGGATCTTCCGGCGGCGGTTCTTCCGGTGGCGGCGGTGGAGGCGGCGGTTCCTCCGGCGGTGGAGGCGGCCACGGCTTCTGATGAATAGCCCGGACCCTAAATGCGATAATAGGCTTTTAGGAGACTAAAACACAATGAAAACTATATTTTATAACGCAAAGGTATATCTCGGAGAGGGACAGTTTGCAAGCGCTGTTCTCGTAAACGGGACTGATATAGAGGCAGTCGGGACGGAAGAAGAGCTTCTTGCTCTCAGCGAAGGTGCACAAAAGATAAACTGCGAAGGGCGTACAGTGATTCCCGGCTTCAATGATTCCCATTGCCATTTGCTTTCGGTAGGAGCCATGGTGAACAGACCTCATATCAGCAACATCAGATCGATAGACGCCATGGTGGAAGTATGCAGGCAGTATATAGAGGAGCATCCTTCTGTAAGAAACGAAGGGCTTCACGGTTTCGGCTGGAACCAGGACCTTTTCACCGAGGGCGAGAAAAGGATACCCACAAGGCACGATCTTGACAGGATAAGCACGGAATTTCCGGTAATATTGGAGAGGACCTGCGGGCACATACTCACTTGTAACACTAAAGCCATAGAGATGCTGGGCCTTGATGCTGATTCTCCCGATCTTGAAGACGGGAGCTTCTGGAGGGAAGAAGATGGATATCCCAGCGGAGTCTTTGCAGAAAACGGATGCTATCTTCCATTGAAGCTCATCGCAGAAGAAAGCGAAGAGCAGCTAAAGGAAAACTTCCTGGCAGCCATGAGATATGCTTCTTCTTTAGGCGTTACCAGCGTCCAGTCCAACGATCTTTCTGTAAACAAAGATCCTAAAGGGCTGATAAGCAAAGTCATAGACGATATATATGAAAACGAGGAGACCAGTCTCAGATACAGATATCAGATCTGCTGCTACACTCCCGAAGAGATAAGAGAGTCTGCAAAAAGCGGCATGTTTTCAAAGTACGGACAGCTTATGCATGAAAGGCAGGTTACCGTGGGACCATTGAAGCTCTTTAAGGACGGATCCCTCGGAGCAAGAACGGCTCTTATGAGAGCTGAGTATGCCGACGATCCGGGAAACTTCGGCATGGACTGCATGTCAGCAGAACTCATGGACAGCCTTGTGTCTGCAGCAGATGAACTTGGTATACAGGTAGTCACCCACGTGATCGGTGACGGAGCGGTGGAAGGCACAGTGGAAAGCTATGAAAAGGTCATAGACTGCGGTCCTAACAAAAACCGCCATGCCCTCATACACTGCCAGATCACGGACACAGCATTGATGGAAAGGATAAGAAGATCTGATATCCGTATATTCTATCAACCGATCTTTCTTAATTATGACCTTCACGTGGTCGCCTCAAGAGTCGGAGACGAGCTTGCGTCGACTTCCTACGCTTTCGGAACAGCCGTAAGGAACGGGAGCCACGTATCCTTTGGAACCGATTCTCCCGTTGAAGACATAAACCCCTTTGACGGTGTCTTTTCTGCAGTGACAAGGAAGGATCTTTCCTGTTTCCCTGAAGGTGGATTCTATCCCGAAGAGTGTATCACTGTTGAGCAGGCTGTGGATGCCTATACTATAGGCAGCGCGGAAGCGGAGTTTGCGGAGAACTGGAAAGGCCGTATCGCACCGGGATACGTCGCCGATATGGTCATCCTTGACAGGGATATATTCACGGTTCCTCACGATGAAATAAAAGATATTCGTCCCGTATGTACCATATTCAACGGAAAAATAGTATACTCCTTGATATGAGCTAAGTAGAAAGGATCTCCGCTATGATCTATAATTTTGAATTCAAAAAGATATCTAAAGAGTACGATGAGGGCATGGCTGCCATTGTGAGAAGCAACCTAAAGGCAAGAGGCCTCGATATACCCGGCACTGCATATTTTGACGATATGCTGGACCATCTTTCTTCATATTATGATAGGGAAGGAAGGGCGTATTTCGTTCTTCTTCGTGATGGCATACTCGCAGGTGGTATAGGTATAGCGGAGTTTGAAGGCATAAAGGACTGCTGCGAGCTTCAGAAACTGTATCTAAGGCAGGACATGCAGGGAAACGGAGCCGGCTATTGCATGGTGGAATTCATAGAAGAAAAGGCAAGGGAGCTTGGGTATAGGAAGATATATCTCGAGACCCATACCAATCTTGCAGCGGCGATCCATATTTATGAGAAGCTCGGATATCAAAGGATAGATCCTCACGCCTCCGTGGTTCACAGCACCATGAACAGATTCTATTTAAAAGAACTATAAAGCGCATATTTGGAGTATAATGGATCGGGATAAGATCTGAGATCTTTCCGGAAAGGAAACTCCAAATATGCTTTTTGTATATATCTCCCTTACCCTTTTACTACTTGTTCTGGCTCTTTCCTACGGTTGCTACAGATTCATATTTTATGCGCCGAACGATAAGGTGCCCGACGACTATGAACTGAGCGATCCAAGGCAGCCTGAAGAAGAAAAAGAGCGCTGCCTTGCCATGATAAGAAAGCTAAACGAGAAGAATTATGAAAGGGTATATATATCTTCCTATGACGGCCTTAAGCTCACAGGAAGATACTATCACGTTTCCGATACTGCGCCTCTTGTCATCATGTTCCACGGCTATACGGGAACTCCTTCAAGAGATTTCTGCGGCGGGGCAGATATATGTCTTTCTTCCGGATACAACGCACTTCTCATAGAGCAAAGAGCCCATTGCGGCAGCGAAGGACATACCATATCTTTCGGCATAAAGGAAAGAAGAGACGTCCTTTCCTGGATAGACTATGCATCCGGAAGGTTCGGTAAGGGCAAAGAGATCATAATAGTCGGCATATCCATGGGAGCAGCCACAGTACTCATGTCTGCCGGACTTGGTCTTCCGGAGAACGTAAAAGGCATCATAGCAGACTGCCCCTATGCTTACCCTGAAAAGATCATCAGATACGTGGGCGAGACAAGGAAGCTGCCAATTGCTTTTCTCCTCCCCTTCATAAAGCTTGGAGCAAGGCTCTTCGGAGCTTTCAGCCTTACGGCAGGAGATGCGGTCACCGGGATCAGGGATATAAAGATACCGGTGATGATAATTCACGGGGAAGACGATGATTTCGTACCCTGCACCATGAGCGAAGAGATCGCGGATGCGAATAAGACTTACGTGACGAGATATACTTTCCCCGGAGCAAGACACGGTACAAGTTATCTGCAGGATACTGAAAGATATACAAGGCTCGTAAAAGAGTTTTATTCTAAAGCTTTGGGAAATATATAGTTTGAAAGTCAGAAAAAATTGCCGTATATCGTTTATCTGCGATATACGGCTTTTTCTTTATCTCTTGATTTTTGCGATCTTTGCTTTCAGATCGTCCATGCGGTTTTGCAGCATTTCCTTAGGATCTATCTTAGAAATATCTGTTTCAAGCTTCTTTGCAAAGAGGGCGAAGAGCTCAGAAAAGCCTTCTTCCTTAAAGTCGCTGAGCTTTTCATAGCCGCATTCTTTCAGCGTATCGAAAATGCTGTCGACGATATTTTTCCTGGCTTCCATGCTTTCGTTTTTCAGCAGACGTTCCAGTCTGTGCTTTATGAAATTAGAGCCTTTTGAGAAGGACCTGGCTCTTACCAGATCGTTATCTTCGACTTCCCAGGAGTATATGGAGTGGGCTCTTACTCCCTGGCTCGTACTTTTCACAATTATCCTGTTTGTTATCTTCGGCTCGAATATCCTGCCGACTACGGAGTCTGATGGAAGGACCATAGTCGTAAGCTGGTCTATTCGCTCTATTCGCTCTTTGGGTACCAGGTCTTCGCAAAGACCGGGTCCGTCGTTTACGTATACGGCTGCGATCCTTTTGAGCTGCCTGTCGTTTAAACAGCACGCAGCGTAAAGGGCGAGATTGCCTCCTTTAGAGTGCCCGCAAACGTATACTTTCCTGTGTTTTTTGAGAGTGCGTACAAGGTAGGCAAGGGCAAGTTCCTGGGCTTTGGGCCTGGTGAAAGTTATCATGAAGTCTTCGCGCCATCCTGCAATGGAATCGTCTGTTCCCCTGTATGCTACTACGACGCTCCCGTCATCCAGTTTCAGCGTGACTGCAGCGAACTGCACGTCGTCCCTGCTGCTGTAGTCGTCTTCGCAATCGATGATATTTACGGATCTGAATCTTTCAGACTTTGCCAGTTCTTTGATGAAGTCTGCGGCTACTCCTCTTCGGTCCAGTGAAGTCGTCCTGAAACTGCCTTTTTCAAGCTGCTCGTCAAGAAGCTCTCCGAAGTTTTTGACTGTCCCAGGCACGTAGCCTGTTTTGAAGTCAAAATATGCTATACCGCTGCATATGAGTTCGTCAAATATATTGAGAGGTCTTAGCTTGAAGCTCAGGTCTCCTCTCCATCTGAGATAATTAGTTAGTACGCCCATAAAATGAACCTCCAGGCGACTATTATATATCCATTCAGCCCTTTTCACTAATGAAATCTTAGTGAAAAGGACTCAGCTGAAAAAGAGAGTGGATAATTGTATGCTTTTTGTGATATGCTACACATATGAGTAATATTTAAGGATGGGTTTGAAATGAAGATCGCCATATTTACGGATACCTACGTGCCCTACGTCAGCGGAGTGACTACACATATAGGGATACTCAAGGAAGGCCTTGAGAAAAGAGGCCACCAGGTCATGATCACCACGGTGGATCCCATGGTGGAAGATTACGTTTTAAAAGACGGAGTGCTTTACTGCCCGGGAAGAGCCGTAAAAAAGATATACGGCTACGGCATCACCAATCCTCTCAGCTTTCACAGGCTGGACATAATAAGGGATTTCGATCCCGACGTAATCCATATACAGACTGAATTCGCCATAGGCATGTTCGGCCTCTGGGCTTCGAGGAGGCTTAAAAAGCCCGTCGTATATACTCTTCATACCATGTATGACGACTATACGGATTACGTCTTTCCCCACTATGCTGACAAGCTGGGAAAATCCATAGCCCACAGATATTTTCATGTTATAGCCTACAGGGCCGACGAGATCATAGTGCCTTCTAAGAAGGCAATCAAATTCCTCGAGAACTGCAAGGTGAAAAGGGACGTGAACTTCATACCCAACGTGGCGGGTGTTTCCGAATATCCCAAAGACAAAGTCGCAGAGATCAAAGAAAAACTCGGATTCTCGAACGCTGAGGCCGTTCTTTGCTTTGCCGGCAGGATGGGAAAAGAGAAGAGCGTCGACGTACTCCTTGCTTATTTCAAGGAACTGGTATCAAAGCATCCTTCAGTCAGGCTGATACTCGTGGGCGGAGGACCCGAAGAAGAAAATCTCAGGAAGCTGGCTGCGGAGCTTGGTATCGCAGAAAGCGTATACTTCACGGGTATGATAGCCCATGAAGACGTGACGCCATACTTTTATGCTTCGGATCTTTACGTCACGGCATCCACCAGCGAAATGAACTCTATATCCATGCTCGAGGGCATGTCCAGCGGACTCATGACCTTGCAGCGTCTTGACGAGAGCAACAGATACCAGATAGTGAGCGGAAAGAACGGCTGGACCTTTGAATCTACAGATGAATTCATAGGTCTTGTGGATCAGTACCTTACAAAGAGCCCTGAGGAAAGGGCTGCGATGAAAGAAGATCTGAGAACGTATATGAAGACCTATGGTCTTGAGCAGTTCCTGGACAAGACTACAGCCGTATATGAAAAGGTCAGATCGAAAAGAAGGTAATAAAAAAGCCATCGGTTTTTGAAAGCTGATGGCTTTTTTATTGGTAAGATATCAAAGAGCGTATTCGGTAAGGAGCCTCAAGGTGTTTTCCGCTCCGTCTCTGTGGCTTCTTTCATAGCCGTGAGAAGCGTAGACTCCTGCTCCTATGAGTCCGTGTCTTAAGTCGTTTCCGGAACGGAGCGTGGCTTCGACGTCGCTGCCGTAGAAGGGGTAGATATCGACGGCATAGTCTGCTCCGCTCTTTTTTGCAGCCTCGATGAGACCCTTAACAACGGAATAGCTGTAGGGGCCGCCGCTGTCCTTTGCGCAGATGGAGACCTGTCTTTCGCTGCATACGAGGCCTTCGCCTACGCAGCCCATATCCACGGATATGGCTTCAGTGCAGCCTTCGGGCACGTTTCCTGCGCCGCCGTGACCCACTTCTTCATATACGGTCACGTGTACGTACAGAGCTCTTGAAGGAGTCACTTTTTCATCGTGTATATATTTTGCAAGTCCGAGAAGTATACCTACGCTCAGCTTGTCGTCGAGGAATCTCGACTTGATATATCCGGTCTTGGTTATCCTCACGTTAGGCTCGAAGCATACGAAGTCTCCTACGGCTATGCCCAGCTTTTCCGTATCTTCCTTTTTCTTGACGTCCTCATCGAGGACTACCTCGCAGGAGTCCCAGTCTCTTTTCGTGTCGTTGTATTTTCCGTTCACGTGGGTCGATGCATTGCAGAGCTGAAAAGTTCCTTCGTAGATGCCGTCGAATTTGGTTACTACCTTTACGTTCTCCGTTTCTGCATTGTTGGGATTCATTCCCCCGAGGTTTGTAAGGCGCAGCCTGCCGTTTGCTTTGACTTCCGCTACCATTCCGCCCAGGGTGTCCGTGTGAGCTTCAAGGAGCAGTCCGTTATCCTTATCTTTACCGCCTAAGGATACGAGGACTCCGCCTTTGTTTGTGTACTTTGCTTCGAATCCGAGAGCTTCGAATTCGCTTTTTACCCATGCCGCAGCCTCTTCGGTGTAGCCAGTGGGAGAGTCGATATTGAGCAGAGTTTCCGTTTCTTTTACTATATAGTCTGTATATTTCTTCAGTGATCTTTTCTTCATGAGCAGCTCCTTTCGTCTTGCCGGGAATATACATCATATTATATTGAAAAAACGACTGTAAAACAATCGCTGTACGTGGCGACTTGTTTT